>NZ_LZLL01000627.1:0-1019 GCF_001669335.1 Mycobacterium sp. 1245852.3
GGACGGTAACGGTGGCAGTACTCCGGCGCGCACAGGTGGCTGCCGCCCTTCAACGCTTGGTTGACGGACGGATCGGCCGGGCCCGACGGGGCGCAGCAGGACTTGGGCGGCCGGTCGAGCCGGTGATGCGCCGAGTATTCGGTGGCCGTCCACTCCCACACGTTGCCGATCATGTCGACGAGCCCAAAAGCGTTGGGGGGGAAGGTACCTACCGGCGAGGTACCCACCCAGCCGAGCGCCCCGTCGTTGCGGTACGGGAAGCTGCCCTGCCACGTGTTGGCCATCAGCCGCCCCTCGCTGGTGGCCTCGTCACCCCAGGAGTACGTGGTCGTCGAACCGGCCCGCGCCCCGTACTCCCACTCGGCCTCGGTCGGCAGGCGCCGGCCGGCCCAGCGCGCGTAGGCGGTCGCATCCGGATACGCCACCTGCACCACCGGATGATCGCCGCGGTCGCGGACATCGCTGTCGGGCCCGAACGGGTGGCACCAGCTCGCGCCGGGCACCCACCGCCACCACTGTCGCCAGTCGCGCAGGTCGACCGGCCCGGCGGTCGGACGGAAAACCATTGCGCCCGGGCACAAATCGTCGGGGTCCACGCCCGGATACAGCGCCGGGTCGATCGGCTGCTCGGCCACCGTCACATATCCGGTGGCGGCGACGAATTCGGCGAACTGCGCGTTGGTGACCGGGTGCCGTTCCACCGCGATCGGACCCACCGTCACGGTGTGGATCGGCGCCTCTTCGGGGTAGAAGCTGGTCGATCCCATGCGGAATGATCCGCCGGGGAGGTCGACCAGCTCGGTTAGCACCCCGTCAGGCTACGCCCGCCGGGCGCCTCAGTCGGATTGCCGATACCAGGTGAGCATGTACAGCGCCATCGCCGCGACCAGTGCGATCAACACCCAGATCACCAGGGCTTGGTCGATCCACGCGCCCGGCGGGGGCGCCCCCGGTAAAAAGTTGCGGATGGGGATGACGGCGAACAACATGGCGGCGAACCACGTGACGAACGGCGGCAC
>NZ_LZLL01000628.1:0-1180 GCF_001669335.1 Mycobacterium sp. 1245852.3
GGCCGGGGTTCCGTTCTTCACGATCTCGGGCTCCGACTTCGTCGAGATGTTCGTCGGCGTGGGCGCGTCCCGCGTGCGTGACCTGTTCGAGCAGGCCAAGCAGAACAATCCGTGCATCATCTTCGTCGACGAGATCGACGCGGTGGGCCGCCAGCGCGGCGCGGGCCTGGGCGGCGGCCACGACGAGCGCGAGCAGACGCTGAACCAGTTGCTGGTCGAGATGGACGGGTTCGACCCGCGCGCGGGCGTCATCCTGATCGCGGCCACCAACAGGCCCGACATCCTGGACCCCGCGTTGCTGCGTCCCGGCCGCTTCGACCGGCAGATCCCGGTCTCCAACCCGGACCTGGCGGGCCGCAAAGCGGTGCTGGAAGTGCACTCCAAGGGCAAGCCGATCGGCCCGGACGCCGACCTCGCCGGGCTGGCCAAGCGCACGGTCGGCATGACCGGCGCCGACCTGGCCAACGTGATCAACGAGGCCGCGCTGCTCACCGCCCGCGAGAACGGCACCGTCATCACCAGCGCCGCGCTGGAGGAGGCGGTCGACCGGGTGATCGGTGGGCCGCGCCGCAAGGGCCGCATCATCAGCGAGCAGGAAAAGAAGATCACCGCCTACCACGAGGGCGGGCACACGCTGGCCGCCTGGGCGATGCCCGACATCGAGCCGATCTACAAGGTGACCATCCTGGCTCGTGGGCGCACCGGCGGTCACGCGGTGGCGGTACCGGAGGAAGACAAGGGCCTGCGGACCCGCTCGGAGATGATCGCTCAGCTGGTGTTCGCGATGGGCGGGCGCGCCGCCGAGGAGCTGGTCTTCCGGGAGCCGACGACCGGTGCGGTGTCCGACATCGAGCAGGCGACCAAGATCGCCCGCGCGATGGTCACCGAATTCGGGATGAGCTCCAAACTGGGTGCGGTCAAATACGGTTCGGAGCACGGCGACCCGTTCCTGGGCCGCACCATGGGAACTCAGGCGGACTATTCACACGAGGTCGCCCGCGATATCGACGACGAGATCCGCAAGTTGATCGAGGCCGCCCACACCGAGGCGTGGGAGATCCTCACCGAATACCGCGACATTCTCGACATTTTGGCGGGCCAGCTGCTGGAAAAGGAAACCCTGCACCGGGCCGAGCTGGAGAGCATCTTCTCCGGCGTCGAAAAGCGGCCCCGGCTCACC
>NZ_LZLL01000629.1:0-527 GCF_001669335.1 Mycobacterium sp. 1245852.3
CTAGCTGTTGCTGGACAACACGTTGTTGACGGTCGTGGTTCTGGTTGTGCGGCGCTGTGCCCGAGAGCCTTAAGGGGTCTTCTCGGCCCGTGGGCGGCTGCTCCTAGGTTGCGTTCGGTCCTGTCCGGTCTATCTGGAATTTGTGGTGCAGCGCTTTCAGCGTTCGGATAGTGGCCTCGATGTCTGCCTCGGAGATCCCGGTGAAGCCTCGATTTTCTGCCTGCCCGAGGAGGGTTTGCGCTCGGGAAAGTAATTCCTGGCCAGCCTTCGTGAGGGTCACGCTGTGTTGTCGGCGTGACTGTGCAGACACCCCAACGTCAATCCATCCCTTTTGGCGGGCGATGTCGATGTGCCGGCTGACTGCGCTTTTGGCGATACCCAGACGCTCGGCGATCATCTGCTGAGACGGCGTCGGTGCATCCATCTCGATCAGTCTCAACAGCAGGAATTGGCGCAGGCTGATCCCCAGTTGCTCGCGAAACATGTTGTCTCCGCGCTTGTCGAGCAGGGCAGCGACGCGGTGCAAG
>NZ_LZLL01000630.1:0-60428 GCF_001669335.1 Mycobacterium sp. 1245852.3
ATACCGGCTGTGCGCCAGGATCATGTCGGACCGGAACACGGCGACCGGCAACCCGCACAGGTCGTGCGCCTCGCGCAGCAACACCTCGCCGGCCCACTTGCTGTTCGCGTAGCCGTTCGCGTAACTGTCGTCGACCGGCCGTAACGCGCTCACGGTGCGGATGTCACCATCCTCGGTGAACGTGGACGGATCGACCGACAGCGCCACCGCGACGGTCGACATGTACGTGACGGGTTTGATCCGGGTCGTCAAGGCCAGCCGAATCAGCTCGGCGGTGCCCACCACATTGGGGCCGAAGAGTTGGTCGTACGGCAGCACGTGGTTGACCAGAGCGGCCGGATGCACGATCAGGTCCACAGTTTGCGCGAGGCGCTCCCAGGTCGGCTGAGCCAACCCAAGTTTGGGTTCGCCGATATCGCCGACGATGACCTCGAGGTGGTCGGCGGCCAGGGCGCGGAACCGCTCCAGCAAGTGCGGATCTCCGCTGTCGAAGACACCCTCCAGCCGGTTGGCGGCGGCCGAGGCGTCCGCGGCGCGGATGATGGAGATCAGTTTTCCGCCGGTTCCGGCTAGCCGCTCGAGCCACTCCAGGAGCAGGAAGCGCCCGAGATAACCATTGGCGCCGGTCAGCAGGACGGTGTGCGGTGTGCCGGTCACGTGCGGCAGCGTCGGGGCGGCGGCCAGGGTGGTGGCGTCGATGAACTTGTCCAGCGTGAGGTCCGCGGCGTAGACCTGCGTCGCGCCCTGCCCGTGCACCGTGGCGAACGTCGGCCGCCGTGATCCCGATTCACGCTCGGCCTCAACGTATTTCGCGAGCTGACCCAGATCGGTCGCCGGTCCGGTGATCATCCCTACCGGCACCTCGACGTCGAAGATGTCGCGCAACAGGTTGGAAAACGTGAGCGCCGACAGGGAATCGCCGCCGAGCTCGATGAACAGAGCGTCGGGCGACGGCGGACCGCCGGCCAGGCCCAGCAGCGCCTCGGCGGCGCGGGTGAGAGTGACTATCACCGGGCGCTCGGCCGCGCCTTCGCGCAACGCGCGCAGTTCGGTCACCCGATTCTCGGCCAGCTCCGCGTACAGCTGTTCGAGCCGAGCACCGTAGTGCTCCTTGAGCTTTGGCCGCAACAGCTTGCCCACTCCGGACAGCAGGCCGTTGTCCTCGCTGAACCGCTCGGTCTCCACCAGGAAGTCGACGGGCACCTCGTAGGACTGCAGCTCGGCGAGTTTCGCCGTCTGGCGCAGGGATTCGCCGAGGGCGGCCTTGAGCCCGTCGGCGTCGCCGGCGAACCTCTGGGCGGCGTCGTCGGTCGGAACGACCACGGCCAGCAGATAGGGCCGTTCGCTGTTGCCGTAGATGAAGAACTGCCGCACCAGAGCCGCGCTGGAGAACACCGCTTCCAGGCGCGCGACGGCGACGAACTCACCCTGGGCCAACTTCAGTACGTTGTTGCGGCGGTCGACATAGGCGAGCCGGCCCGGCTCCAGCTCGGCCATCACGTCACCGGTGCGGTAATAGCCGTCGGCGTCGAACGCCTTGGCGGTGACATCGGGTCGCTTGAAATATCCGGGCGTGGCGGTCAGCGACTTCACCAGCAATTCGCCTCGCGGATAAGGCTTGTCGGTGCGGAAATATCCCAACTCGGGCACATCGATGAGCTTGTAGTCCAGCACCGGGGGCTGGGTGATCCGCCCGTCCTTGGTCACCATGCCCACCTCGGTCAGGCCGTAGCCGTCGAGAACGTGGACGTCCAAACAGGTCTCGATGAAAGCGCGCATCTCTGCCGCCAGCGGCGCCGTGCCGCAGAACGCGGTCACCACGCGTCCACCAAGGACCTGCTCACGCAGCTCGGCTTGTGCCTGCGCCTCGGCGGCGGGCGTCTCGACGCCCGACAGCTCGAGTCGGTCGACCGCACTCTGGTAGCGCTGGTACAGCATCTCCGCCACCCGCGGCACCAGCCCCATTTCGGTGGGGCGCACCAGGTTCCAGTCGTCGAACAACGTCGACAGGTCGCTTTCCGGGACGAAATAACTCGTGCCGCCGGCCTGGAACGCCGTCGACAGCGGTATCCGGCCGCCCAGGTGATTCAGCGGCATGAAGTTCACATTGATGACCGGCGTGTCCGCGAAGTCGGGCATCAGTTCGGTGGTCCACAGCTTGCAGAGCATCCGCTCGGTGTACATGGCGCCCTTGGGCAATCCGGTGCTGCCCGACGTGTACATGATCATGGCCAGTCGCTCATCGGTGTCGCCGGTGAACATCGGCTCCGGTGGCAGGTTTCGTCCGCGCTCGATCACCTGCGCGAGCGTCTCGATGGTCACCGCGATGCCGGCGCCAGACAGCTTGGCCTGCGCGCGTTCGACGGCCTCGCGCTGGTCGTCGACCTCGGGCTGGTAGTCGAAGACCACCACCCGCCGCAACGACGAGCTGCCGAGCGCCGCGTCGACGGCGAGGTCGAGATAGCCGACACCGGCGGCCAATACGGACGGCTCGACCTCGTCGACGATCGGCTTCAGTCGTGACGGGGTCGTGTTGTGCTGCAGCGGCACGGCCACCAGCCCGAGATAGCCGCACACGAGATCGATGGTGAGGTATTCGGCGCTCGCGAAACCCACGGTGGCGACGAAGTCCCCGGGCGCCACGGGGTTGGTGGCGTCGTGTCGCCATGCTGCGGCGATGGCGCGGACATCGGCCCACAGCTCGCGGTAGGTCATGGTGTCGAATCGGGGCAGTAGCTGCGCGCTGGTGCGGCCGGTGCCGGGGTCGGTGGTCAAGGAGCGGGCGCGCCAGCCCAGTGCGGGCCGCTCGGCATAACCCTGGGCGAAGATTTCCAGGATCTGCGGCAGCCGCAGACCGGGTTGGCGTGCCGCGCTCTGCAGGTCGGGTTCGGGCTTGGTGGTGCGGAACTCTTCGTCGCGGGCGTCCAGATCGCTGATGCGGTGGGCTACCTGCCGGCGCACCGCGCTGATCGGGCCTGTGGAGCTGCCTTTCGCGCGCTTCGCTTCATCGGTCATGGCCCGCCTCTCGTTCAGATCCAGTCGTCTACCGGAACGAACCCCCGCGGTGCAGGCTTCCGTTCAGCCGTTGTGACGGTTGTCACACGCGGGTGGAGAGGTGGGCGGTGCGGCTCAGGCCACGACCTGAATGGGGTCGCCGACATTCACCTCGTTGAAGTACCAGGCGGCGTTGTCGGGGCTGAGGTTGATGCAACCGTGGCTGACGTTGGCGTAGCCCTGGGAATCGACCGACCAGGGCGCCGAGTGCACGTAGACGCCGCTCCAGGTGACGCGAACGGCGTATGAGGCGGTGATCTTGTAACCCTCGGGGGAGCTCAGCGGGATGCCGATGGTCCGCGAGTCCATCACCACGGTGCGCTGCTTTTCCAGCGCGGTGAAACTGCCGATCGGGGTGGGCCGGCTGGGCTTGCCCATCGACGCCGGCATGGTGCGCAGCACCTCGCCGTCCCTACTCACCGTGAAGGTGTGCTTGGAGATGCTGGCGACGCCGAGCAGCGCTTCCCCGGTGTCGAAGCCGGTCGTCAGGGCCTGAATTCCCACCGAGACGTGGGTGTGGGCGGGCCAGTACTGATTCGGCACCCACTGCACCACGGAGTTGTGGATCCACTCGAAGTGCCCCGGGGTACCGCTGGGCGAGGTGACGTGGATCGACCGCTCGACGGCCGACCGATCGGCGACGGGGGCGGTGAACGTCACCACGACGGGGTGGGCCACCCCCACCAAGGCGCCGTTAGCGGGCAAAATCGAGGCAACTTCGGGGGTGGGTTGCGGTACCGGCACCGCGGCGGTGCCGCGACCGACCGGCGCGATCAGGCCTATCGCCGTGATCGCGACCATAACAAATAGATAACGAACGCCTCGGCGCATAGCGTCCACCCTTCGAGATGGTGCGATCAACACACGAACATCCTACTGGTTACCCACTGACCACCGGTTTCAGCAAACAATGACAGCTCGGTCCGCTCGCCACGGTCACGATCCGATCACCGATCGGGTTCAGTTGCGTCAGCAGCGCGGCAGGTGGGCATGGTGGCCGAGCGCCGTCCCGCGGGCCGGGCAGCGGACTCGGGCCGCACCTGCGTGAAAGCGGCACCGATACTTCGGTTCTCGCGGGATCGCGACGCCGAGCGGCCCGGATGTGTCGATCCCTCGCCGCAACCCGGTGGCCGGCGCACGCGGACTTGCTTGGCCCGCCCGCCGGCAACGCGTTAGCCTCAGCGGATCGGCGCCCGAAGGCCGAGCCCGAATACGAGGGAGTGCGGATGCTCTTCCGTCAGCTGGAGTACTTCGTTGCGGTCGCTTCCGAGCGGCACTTCGCCCGGGCTGCCGAAAAGTGCTTCGTATCCCAGCCCGCGTTGTCGGCCTCGATCGCCAAGCTGGAACGGGAACTGAACGTCACGCTGATCAACCGCGGGCACAGCTTCGAGGGCCTCACGCCCGAAGGCGAGCGGTTGGTGGTGTGGGCCAGGCGGATTCTCGCCGAGCACGACGCCTTCAAATCCGAGGTGGACGCCGTGCGCTCGGGCATCACCGGGACGCTGCGGTTGGGGACCGTCCCCACCGCGTCCACGACGGCGTCGCTGGTGCTCTCGGCGTTCTGTTCGGCACACCCGTTGGTGAAGGTGCACATCCTTTCCCGGCTCGCCGCAAGCGAACTGTACCGGCGCCTGCGCGAATTTGAGCTCGATGCCGCCATCGTGCACGCGGCGCCCGACGAGGCGCACGACGTGAACTTGGTCCCGCTCTACCAGGAGCGCTACGTGCTGCTGGCGCCGGCGGACATGGTGGGATCCGGTGCGGCGACGATGAACTGGGCGCAGGCCGCGCAATTGCCGTTGGCGTTGCTCACTCCCGACATGCGCGATCGCCAGATCATCGACAAGGCCTTCGCCGACCATTCCATCGTCGTCAACCCGCAGGTCGAAACTGATTCCGTGGCATCGTTATTCGCGCAGGCATCGGCGGGCAACTGTGCGTCCATCGTGCCGCACACGTGGCTGTGGACGTCGCCGCTGGGCAGCGACATCCGGGCGGTGGAAATGGTTGATCCGGTGCTCAAAGCTGATGTCGCCCTGGCCACCAACTCCACCGGGCCCGGGACGCCGATCGCCCGCGCGCTGGCCACCTCCGCCGGACAGCTGGCGCTGGACGAGTTCTTCGACGCGCAGCTGTTAGGGCTTACCCGCCGGCGTTGACCGCCGCAGGCGGTGTCGCCGCGCTGGCCGGGTTCAGTTTGGCCAGATGTCCGCTCTCCACCCCCGCCGCCGGGTCGAGTTCGCAGTCGATGATCGACGGTCCCCCGGCGCCGATCGCTTCGGCCAGCGCGGCGCGCAGCTCCGACGGGGTGGTGACGTGATATCCCTTGCCGCCGAACGCTTCCGCGAGCAGCTCGTGGTGCGCCCGGGCGTTCAACACGGTCGGTGCCGGGTCCGAGCCGCGCGCGGCGGTGCCGGGTGCGGCCTCGTCGCCGCGGTAGACGCCGCCGTTGTTGAGGATGACGACGGTGACCGGCAGGCGGTAGCGGCAGATGGTTTCGATCTCCATGCCGCTGAAGCCGAATGCGCTGTCGCCCTCGATCGCGACCACCGGTTTGCCGGTCTCGACGGCCGCGCCGATCGCATACCCCATCCCGATGCCCATCACGCCCCAGGTGCCCGTGTCGAGCCGGTGGCGCGGCAGCTCCATGTCGATGACATTGCGGGCCAGATCGAGCGCGTTGGCTCCTTCGTTGACGACATACACGTCCCGGTTGTCCTGCAGGACGGAGCGAATCGCGCCCAAGGCGTTGTAAAACCGCATCGGGTGCGGATCGTCGGCCAGGCGCTCGCGCATCTTGGCGTCGTTGCGGGCTCTGCGCTCGGCCAGCTCGCCGGCCCACTCCGGCGGCGCGGCGATCGGCCGGGCGGCCACGCCGTCACACAGTGCCGACAGCACCGAACCGATGTCACCGGCCAGCGGCGCGGCGATGCGCTGGTTGCTGTCGAACTCGCAAGCGGCGATGTCCACCTGCACGAATTTGGCGTTCGGGTTCCACTGCGGCGAATCCCCATGGCCCAGCAGCCAATTCAGCCGGGCGCCGACCAGCAGGACGGCGTCGGCCCGCGCGATCGCCAGCGAGCGGGCTGCCGCGGCCGACTGCGGGTGCGAATCCGGAAGTAGGCCTTTGGCCATCGACATGGGCAGGAACGGAATGCCGGTGGTCTCGACGAACTTCCGAATCGCGTTGTCGGCCTGGGCATACGCCGCGCCTTTGCCGAGCACGATCAGCGGCCGCCGCGCTTGGGTCAGCACGTCCAGCGCACGGTCGATCGCGTCGGGCGCCGGCAGCTGGCGGGGCGCGGGGTCGACGACCCGCCAGATCGTGTCCGCCGCGGCGCCGGCGTCCATGGCCTGGCCCAGCACCTCGCCGGGGATGTCCAGGTAGACGCCGCCGGGCCGTCCCGAGACCGCGGTGCGAATGGCGCGCGCGATGCCGCGCCCGATGTCCTCGATCCGGCCGATCCGATAAGCGGCCTTGGCGAACGGCTTCGCGGCGTTGAGTTGGTCGAGGTCCTGATAATCGCCGCGCTGCAGATCCACCTGCGCTCGATTGCTGGAGCCGGAAATCTGAATCATCGGAAAGCAATTCGTGGTCGCGTTCGCCAACGCGGGCAGGCCGTTGAGGAAGCCGGGCCCGGACGTCGTGAGGCACACCCCGGGCCGGCGGGTCAGGAACCCGGCTGCGGCGGCGGCATTTCCGGCCGAGGTTTCCTGGCGGAAACCGATGTAGCGGATTCCGGACGCCTGCGCGACGCGGGCGAGGTCGGTGATCGGGATGCCGACGATGCCGTAGATGGTCTCGACGCCGTTGGCCTTCAGCGCGTCCACCACGAGGTGAAAGCCGTCGGTCAGGCGCGTCGGTTCCGGCGCCGGGATTCCAGATGCCGAAGCTGTGGACATGTGGCGACTCCTCGGATGCGTGCGGTCGGCGGGTGGGTGCGCCGGGGGCGGGTACTGCCGTAGCCATCACTGTGGCCCCAGCGCACACCGCGTGTCCAAGACGAAGACGCTATCCGGCGATTCGCGTTGTCTATCGTGCCAGGTCAAAGCGCTGTGAGGGCGGTTCGATAGCCGGCGGTTATCGATCGTGAGCGAATCGATATTGGACGGCCGAGAAGGCCGCGCGGCAGGGTTGGCATCGGCAGCCGAAGTGGAAGGAGTGCGGCGATGACATCCGAGGCGATTGACAGCGGCGAGGGGTTGACCGAATCCGCGAGCCCCCGCCTGGCGGACCTGGTCGAGGCGGCGGCGCACCGGTCGCCGGAGGCGCGGGCGTTGGTCGTCACCGCCGACCGCATACCCATCAACTATCGAGACCTGATCGGGCTGGTCGATGATCTGGCCGCCCAACTGAAGGCCGGTGGCCTGCGGCCGGGGGATCGGGTCGCGCTGCGCGCCGGCAGCAACGCCGAGTTTGTCGTCGGGTTGCTTGGGGCGTCGCGCGCGGATCTCGTTGCGGTTCCGCTGGATCCGGCTCTGCCCCTGGCCGACCAGCGGGCCCGCAGCGAGGCGGTCGGTGCCCGGGTGGTGCTCGTCGACCAACCCGGTGACGCCGACAATGATCCGGCCGCGCCGCCGTGGTGGCCCATCGCGGTGACGGTCGGGCCGGACGGCACCGCCCCGGCGGTCAGCCTGGACGCCGCCGCGGCGCCCCGTCGCGAGGTGGCCACACCGCAGGGGTTGCGCGACGACGACGCCATGATCATGTTCACCGGCGGAACCACCGGTGTGCCCAAGATGGTTCCGTGGACTCACCACAACATCGCCGGGTCGGTGGCGGCCATCATCGCGGGGTACGGGCTGGGTCCGCGGGACGCGACGGTGGCGGTGATGCCGCTCTACCACGGGCACGGGCTGCTCGCCGCGCTGCTGGGCACGCTGGTGTCCGGGGGAGCGGTGCTGCTGCCGGCGCGCGGAAAGTTCTCCGCGCACACGTTCTGGGCGGACATCGAGGCCGTCGGCGCCACCTGGTACACCGCCGTCCCGACGATCCATCAAATCCTGTTGGAGCGCGCGCGAACCGAGCAGCCGGGCAGCACGCCCGCCCTGCGGTTCATCCGTAGTTGCAGCGCGCCGCTGACCGCCGAGACTGCCCAGGCGCTGCATGACACGTTCTCCGCGCCGGTGGTGTGCGCATTCGGGATGACCGAGTCGACCCACCAGGTGGCGACGACCGCCATCGACGGTGCTGGGCATAGCGAAAACCCCGGTGCCACACCGGGTCTCGTGGGCCGGTCGACAGGCCCGGAAATCCGGATCGTCGGGCCCGGCGGTCAGGCGCTGCCCGCGGAGGCCGTCGGCGAGGTCTGGCTGCACGGCCCCACCGTGGTGCGCGGTTACCTCGGCGACCCGTCCATCACCGCCGCCAACTTCACCGAGGGGTGGCTGCACACCGGTGACCTGGGCACCCTGTCGCCGGCCGGCGACCTTGTCATCCGCGGCCGGATCAAGGAGCTCATCAACCGCGGCGGGGAGAAGATTTCGCCGGAGCGCGTCGAGGGCGTCCTGGCCAGCCACCCCGGCGTGCTCGAGGTCGGCGTGTTCGGGGTGCCCGACAAGCTGTACGGCGAGGCGGTGGCCGCGGTGATCGTCCCCCGCGGGTCGGCCGCGCCGACGCCCGACGAACTGGCGGCGTTCTGCCGGGACCGGCTGGCGCCCTTCGAGGTGCCGGCCGAGTTCCAGCAGGCCGACGAATTGCCGCACACCGCAAAGGGTTCGCTGGACCGCCGGGCGGTGGCCGAGCGGTTCGGTCGCAAAGCCTGACGCGCAGGCGCCCTAAACGGCGGCGTTCACCCGGGCGGCCGCGGACTCCGGCATCGGTTCGTAGCGGACGAACGACCGGGTGAACGACGCCGCGCCGTGCGCCAGCGACCGCAGGTCGATGGCGTAACGGGTCAATTCCACCTGGGGCACCTCGGCTTTGACCACGGTGCGCTCGTTGCCCGCGGTGTCCGAGCCCAGCACCCGGCCGCGCCGGCTGGACAGGTCACCCATCACCGCACCGACGTAGTCGTCTGGCACCAGGACCGAGATCTCGTCGATGGGCTCGAGCAGCGCCACCTTGGTCGCAGCGGCGGCCTCCCGCAGCGCCAGCGCGCCGGCCATCTGGAAAGCGAAGTCCGACGAGTCGACGCTGTGCGCTTTGCCGTCGAGCAGCGTGACGCGGATGTCGACCACCGGGTAGCCCGCGTGCACGCCCTTCTCCATCTGGGCGCGCACGCCCTTCTCCACGCTCGGAATGAACTGGCGCGGCACCGCGCCGCCGACCACCTTGTCGACGAACTCGAAACCCGAACCCTCCGGCAGCGGCTCCACCTCGATGTCGCACACCGCGTACTGGCCGTGCCCACCGGACTGCTTGACGTGGCGGCCGTGGCCTTTCGCCTTGCCGCCGAACGTTTCTCGTAGCGGGACCCGCAGTTCCACGGTATCGACGGTGACCCCGTACCGATTGGCCAGCGCGTCGAGCACCACCCCGGCGTGTGATTCGCCCATGCACCACAGCACGATCTGGTGTGTCTCGGAGTTCTGCTCGATCCGCAGCGTCGGATCCTCGGCGGCCAGCCGCCCCAGCCCCACCGACAGCTTGTCCTCGTCGGTTTTGGCGTGCGCGGCGATGGCGACCGGCAACAGGGGCTCGGGCATGGTCCAGGGCTTCAAGACCAACGGCTCGGACTTGTCCGAGAGCGTGTCACCCGTTTCGGCGCGGCTCAGCTTCCCGATCGCGCAGATGTCGCCCGCGACCACCGTCGCCGCCGGGCGCTGCTGCTTGCCCAACGGGAAGGACAGCACCCCGACGCGCTCGTCCTCGTCGTGGTCGGGGTGCACATGGCCCTGAGAATTGGAGCCGTTGCTGGCACCGAAGAACGACGCAAAATGGCCCGACACATGGACCGTCGTGTCGGGCCTGATGGTGCCGGAGAACACCCGGACCAGGCTGACCCTGCCCACGTACGGGTCCGACGTCGTCTTCACCACCTCCGCGAGCAGCGGCCCGTCCGCGTCACACGTCAGGGTGGCGTGCGGCGCACCGACCGGCGTGAAGACCTCCGGCAGTGGGTGTTCCCTCGGAGACGGGAAGCCGCGCGTGGCGACCTCCAGCAATTCCAGGGTGCCGACGCCGCTGCCGCTGCAGACCGGGATCACCGGAAAGAACGAGGCCCGCGCGACGGCCCGCTCCAGATCCGCGATGAGCACGGATTCGTCGATGGCCTCGCCCCCGAGATAGCGCTCCATCAGCGACTCGTCCTCGGACTCCTCGATGATTCCTTCGATCAGGGCGCCGCGCGCTTCCTCGATGTGCTCGGCGTCGGAGGGATTGGGTGACCGCACGGTGCGTGTGCCGCCGCTGTATTCGTAGCGCTGCTGCGACAGCAGTCCGATCAGGCCGCTGCAGTTGGGCAGGTCGGTGGGCAGGTAGAGCGGTAATACCTTGTCGCCGAACGCATTCTGTGCGGCGGCCAAGGCCTCGGCGTAATTCGCGCGGGTGTGGTCGAGCTTGGTGATCACCACGGCGCGGGGCATGCCGACCTGGTTGCATTCCTGCCATAGCGATTTGGTGGGCTCGTCGACGCCCTCGTTGGCCGCGATCACAAACAGCGCGCAGTCGGCGGCCCGCAGCCCGGCCCGCAACTCGCCGACGAAGTCGGCGTATCCGGGTGTGTCGACCAGATTGACCTTGACACCGTCATGCGACAGGGACGCCACGGCCACGCCCACCGACCGTTGCTGGCGGATCTCGGCGTCGTCGTAATCGCAGACCGTGCTGCCGTCGGCAACCGAGCCGCTTCGGGTCAACACACCGGCGGCGACCAACAAGGCTTCTACGAGAGTGGTTTTGCCGCCGCCCGACGGGCCCACCAGCACCACGTTGCGGATCTCGTCCGGACCGGTCGCGGTGGGGGCGTTCCCCGCGCCTTGGGAAGTAGTTGTCCTGTCGGCCATGACTTTCCTCCAGGTTGCCCGGGCGCACCGTTGCTGACCTCGCTAGCACCTAACTAGCTACCATTCACCCAACTTCGGTAGACCACAAGACCGTCGGGCCAGATCGAGTGGCCCACGCGCCGCGGCCGGCCGAGCCGCCGGTTAGTAGTGCCAGCCCGACCAACGCTGCACCGCCACCGCGATCACCGGGCCGTCCAGCGAAACCGATTGGTACTGGGGATATTTCGCGCGCAGCAGTTGGTATCCGAGGTCGGCGTCGTCCCCACCGGTGTGGATCGTGGCGACGCCGTCGGCGCGCACCCACCACAGCTGGGTCCAGTCGTCGGCGTAGTGATCGACCAGCAGGCTCACGCGGGGATTGCTGTCGATGTTGGCCAGGCGGCGCAGCCGCCTTGTCGTTTTCGGTTTCGCGTCGACGGCCGTGTACACCACGTCGGATCCGTCCCGGGCATCGGTGGCGACCGCGAAGACCACCGGCACCACGTGCGGTTGGCCGCCGGGCCCGACCGTGGCCAGCCGGGCCACCGGGGACCCGGCGAAGCCGGTTTTGGGGTCGAATCCGCCCACCGGGTCAGCCTAGGACCCGGGGTTAACGACGGCGCGGGTGCCGATGAGGCCGATCACAACCTGACACATGCCATGCATAGCTACCTGCATTACGGTTATATACACACAAATGTGCCGCCAAGAGCTTGAGGCCGGGACAGTTTGTTCTCTACCGCAAAGCAGGAGGGTGACACCGATGAGCAAATCGCACCGCCGCGCGGTCCGGTGGTCATGGTTGGTCAGCGTGCTGACCGTGGTCGGACTGGGCCTCGGCTGGGGATCCGGTGTGGGCCTTGCGCCGGCGTCGGCGTCACCATCGAACCTGGCGCTGGATCGGTTCACCGATCGCCCCCAGGCGCCGCTGGATCCGTCGGCGATGGTGGGTCAGGTCGGGCCGCAGGTGGTCAACATCGACACCAAGTTCGGCTACAACAACGCGGTGGGCGCCGGAACCGGCATCGTGATCGACCCCAACGGCGTCGTGCTCACCAACAACCACGTGATCTCCGGTGCCACCGACATCAGCGCATTCGACGTCGGCAACGGGCAGACCTACGCCGTCGACGTGATCGGCTATGACCGCACCCAGGACATCGCGGTGCTGCAACTTCGCGGCGCGTCCGGCCTGCCCACCGCCGCGATCGGCGGCGAGGCCACGGTCGGAGAGCCCGTCGTCGCGCTCGGAAACGTCAACGGCCAAGGCGGTACCCCCAACGCGGTGACCGGCAAGGTCGTCGCCCTGAACCAGAGCGTCTCGGCGACGGACACCCTGACCGGCGCGCAGGAGAGCCTGGGCGGCCTGATCCAGGCGGACGCCCCGATCAAGCCGGGTGACTCCGGCGGGCCGTTGGTGAACAACGCCGGGCAGGTGATCGGCGTCGACACCGCCGCCACCGACAGCTACAAGATGTCCGGCGGGCAGGGCTTCGCCATTCCCATTGGGCGCGCGATGGGCGTCGCCGGGCAGATCCGCTCCGGCGCCGGCTCGAACACGGTTCACATCGGCCCCACGGCGTTCCTCGGGCTGGGTGTGATGGACAACAACGGCAACGGCGCGCGGGTGCAGCGGGTGGTCGGTGCCGGTCCCGCCGGGGCCGCCGGCATCGCGCCCGGCGACGTCATCACCGGCGTCGACAACGTCGCGATCACCGGGGCGACGTCCATGACCGAGGTGCTCGTTCCGCATCACCCCGGCGACACCATCGCTGTGCACTACCGGTCCAACGACGGCGGTGAGCGTACGGCGAACATCACACTGGCGGAGGGTCCGCCGGCCTGACATCCACGCCGGCGAGACCCGGCGGTGGCCAATTCGTTTGTCACCGGGCGTGTTTCGTCACAAGCGTGTGGGCGTGATTCCGAAAGTCGCGCCTAGGGTACCCGTGGCATCGTGGATTTGATGAACGACGCAAGAGAAGCTGTCGAGCACCATCCCGAGGGGGGCAGTCACGTCCAGGACGGCGTAGTCGAGCACCCCGACGCCGAGGACTTCAACAACGCCGCCGCGCTGCCCACCGACCCCACGTGGTTCAAGCACGCCGTGTTCTACGAGGTGCTGGTGCGGGCCTTCCTGGACGCCAATGCGGACGGGTCGGGCGACCTGCGCGGGCTGCTGCAGCGACTGGACTACCTGCAGTGGCTGGGCATCGACTGCATCTGGCTGCCGCCCTTCTACGACTCACCCCTGCGCGACGGCGGCTACGACATCCGGGACTTCTACAAGGTGCTGCCCGAGTTCGGGACGGTCGAGGATTTCGTCGCGCTGCTCAACGCCGCGCACGAACGGGGGATCCGGGTCATCACCGACCTGGTGATGAACCACACCTCCGATTCGCACCCCTGGTTCCAGGAGTCGCGGCACGACCCCGACGGCCCGTACGGCGACTTCTACGTGTGGAGCGACACCAGCGAGCGCTACACCGACGCCCGGATCATCTTCATCGACACCGAAGAGTCGAACTGGACGTTCGACCCGGTGCGCAAGCAGTTCTACTGGCACCGGTTCTTCTCGCACCAGCCCGACCTGAACTATGACAACCCGGCCGTGCAGGAAGCGATGATCGACGTGCTGCGCTTCTGGCTCGAGCTGGGAATCGACGGGTTCCGGCTGGACGCGGTGCCCTACCTGTTCGAACGCGAGGGCACCAACTGCGAGAACCTGCCCGAGACGCACGCCTTCCTCAAGCGGGTGCGCAAGGTCATCGACGACGAATTCCCGGGCCGGGTGCTGCTGGCCGAGGCCAACCAGTGGCCGGCCGACGTCGTCGAGTACTTCGGCGACGCCACCACCGGCGGCGACGAGTGCCACATGGCATTCCACTTCCCGCTGATGCCGCGCATCTTCATGGCGGTGCGCCGCGAATCCCGCTTTCCGATTTCGGAGATCCTGGCCCAGACGCCCGAGATCCCCGACATGGCGCAGTGGGGGATCTTCCTGCGCAACCACGACGAGTTGACGCTGGAAATGGTCACCGATGAAGAGCGTGACTACATGTACTCCGAGTACGCCAAGGATCCGCGGATGAAGGCGAACGTCGGCATCCGCCGCCGGCTGGCGCCGCTGCTGGACAACGACCGCAATCAGATCGAGCTGTTCACCGCGCTGCTGCTGTCGCTGCCCGGCTCGCCGGTCCTCTACTACGGCGACGAGATCGGCATGGGTGACGTCATCTGGCTGGGTGACCGCGACGGCGTGCGCACACCGATGCAGTGGACGCCGGACCGCAACGCGGGCTTTTCCAAGGCGAACCCCGGCCGGCTCTATCTGCCGCCCAGCCAGGACTCCGTCTACGGCTATCAGGCGGTCAACGTCGAGGCCCAACGCGACACCAGTACCTCGCTGCTCAACTTCACCCGGACGATGCTGGCGGTGCGGCGCCGCCACGAGGCCTTCGCGATCGGCAGCTTCGAAGAACTGGGCGGCTCGAACCCGTCGGTGCTGGCGTTCGTGCGGCAGGTGTCCGAGGACGGCGACACCGTGCTGTGCGTCAACAACCTGTCGCGGTTCCCCCAGCCGATCGAACTGAATCTGCAGCATTGGAGCGGGTGCACACCGGTGGAGCTGACCGGACACGTCGAGTTCCCGCGCATCGGCCACCTGCCCTACCTGCTCACCCTGCCGGGACACGGCTTCTACTGGTTCCAGCTGACCGGATGCGAGGAGGACGCATGACGACCCCCGCGACGAGGCAGACTGGTGCTCATGAGGAGGAGTGGCGCAAATGACTCAGCCAGCCAAGCTGCCCTGGTCTGAGTGGCTTCCGCAACAACGTTGGTACGCCGGGCGTAACCGGGAACTGACTCGCGCCGAATCCAGCGTGGTCGTCCCGCTCGACGACGACCTCGACCTGGTCCTCGTCGACGCCGACTACGCCGACGGTTCCCGCCACCGGTACCAGGTGATCGTGCGATGGGATGCCGGACCGGTCTCCGAGTACAGCACCGTCGCCACCATCGGCTCCGCTGACGGCCGGACCGGGTTCGACGCGATGTACGACGCCGAGGCGCCGCGGTTCCTGCTCTCTTTGATCGACTCGTCGGCCGTGCGCAACGCGACGGGCACCGAGGTGAGTTTCGCCAAAGAGCCGGGCGTCGAGCTTCCGCTGGAGGCGATGGCGCATGTCTCGGACGCCGAGCAGTCCAACACCAGCGTCATCTTCGACCGCGACGCGATCTTCAAGGTGTTCCGGCGCGTCAGCAGCGGCATCAACCCCGACATCGAGCTGAACCGCGTGCTCGGCCGGGCCGGCAACCCGCACGTCGCGCGGTTGCTGGGCACCTACGAGATGACCGGTTCCGAGGGCAGCGCCGACGAGGTGTGGCCGTTGGGCATGGTGACCGAGTTCGCCGCCAACTCCGCGGAGGGCTGGGCGATGGCCACCGCGAGCGTCCGTGACCTGTTCGCCGAGGGCGACCTGTATGCGTACGAGGTCGGCGGCGACTTCGCCGGCGAGTCCTACCGGCTCGGCGAAGCCGTGGCGTCCGTGCACGCCACCCTGGCCGAGACGCTTGGAACCTCGCAGGCCGTGTTCCCGGTGGACAACGTGCTGGCGCGGCTGTCGGCGACCGCGGCCCTGGTGCCCGAGCTCGAGGAGCACGCGACGACGATCGAAGAGCGCTTCCAGAAGCTGATCACCGAGACGATCACCGTGCAGCGCGTCCACGGCGATCTGCACCTGGGCCAGGTGCTGCGCACGCCGGAGCGCTGGCTGCTCATCGATTTCGAGGGCGAGCCGGGACAGCCGCTCGAGGAACGCCGAGCGCCGGATTCACCGCTGCGTGACGTGGCCGGGGTGCTGCGCTCGTTCGAGTACGCCGCGTACGGACCATTGGTCGACCAAGCCGACGACAAGCAGTTGGCGGCCCGGGCCCGCGAGTGGGTCGAACGCAACCGCACCGCGTTCTGCGACGGCTATGCGGCCGCCTCCGGGACAGACCCGCGCGATTCGGCGCAGCTGCTGGCCGCCTACGAGCTCGACAAGGCCGTCTACGAGGCCGGTTACGAAGCGCGGCACCGGCCGGGCTGGCTGCCGATTCCGTTGCGCTCCATCGCTCGTCTCACCGCCCACTAGCGTTCGCGTGCGCTGCGCGTGCCGCGGCTGTCTGACAGCATGTGCGTGTGCCGAACGAGATCAACAACAGTGAGTCGCGGTTGTCGTGGGTGCTGGCGGTGCTGGCCGGGATTTTGGGGGCGACCGCCTATACGCATTCCGCCGGATACTTTGTGACCTTCATGACAGGCAACGCCCAGCGGGCGGCGCTGGGGTACTTCCGCGGGGACGTGGTGCTGTCGATCTCCGCGGGGGTGTTGATCCTGTGCTTCGTCGCCGGCGTGATCATCGCGTCGGTCTGCCGGCGCCATTTCTGGGTGGCGCACCCGCACGGGCCGACGGTGCTGACGACGTTCAGCCTGGCGGCGGCCACCGTGGCCGACGTCATCGACGAGGGCTGGACCGAAAACCTGCTCGATTTCGCGCCGATCATGTTGGTGGCGTTCGGGATCGGGGCTTTGAACACGTCCTTCGTCAAGGACGGTGAGGTGTCGGTCCCGCTGAGCTACGTGACCGGCACGCTGGTGAAGATGGGCCAGGGCATCGAACGCCACCTCGCGGGTGGGTCGGCGGCCGACTGGCTGGGCTACTTTCTGCTGTTCGCCAGCCTGGTGCTGGGCGCCGCCGTGGGTGGCTTCATCAGCCTGTTCGTCAACGGGACGTGGATGCTGGTGGTGGCCACCGTCGTGTGCGCGCTGACCACCGGCTACACGTACTTCCACTCCGATCGCCGGGCCCTGCTCAAGGAGGCGTGAGAAAAAGCATCGGCAGTAGCGCTGACCGGTGCGCTACTGCCGATGCTGGCCTTGGCCTCAGGCCGCGGGAGGGTTAGCGGTAGGGGCGCTAGCCGGCGCGGCGTTGACCGTGTTGAGGGTTTGCAGGATGTCGGGCTTCATCGCGACCAACTGCTGGTTCCAGTAGGGCCACGAGTGCGTCCCGTTGGCGGGGAAGTTGAACACCCCGTTGCGTCCGCCGGCGGCCACGTAGTTGTTCTGGAACTGCTCGTTGGTGCGCAGCGTCATGCCCTCCAGGAACTTGGCCGGCATGTTGTCGCCGCCGAGGTCGCTGGGGGTGCCGTTACCGCAGTAGACCCAGATGCGGGTGTTGTTGGCGACCAGTCGCGGAATCTGGACCATCGGGTCGTTGCGCTTCCACGCCGGGTCGCTGGACGGCCCCCACATGCTGTTGGCGTTGTAGCCGCCCGCGTCGTTCATCGCCAGCCCGATCAGGGTGGGCCACCAGCCCTCGGACGGGTTGAGGAAGCCCGACAACGCGGCGGCGTACGGGAACTGCTGCGGGTAGTAGGCCGCCAGGATCAGCGCGGAGCCGCCCGACATGGACAGCCCGACGGCGGCGTTGCCGGCCGGGGAGACCTGCTTGTTGGCCTGCATCCACAGCGGCATCTCCTGCGTCAGGAAGGTCTCCCACTTGTAGGTGTAGTTCTGTCCGTTACCCGAGGACGGCTGGTACCAGTTGCTGTAGAAGCTGGACTGGCCGCCGACCGGCATGATCACCGACAGGCCGGACTGGTAGAACTCCTCGAAAGCCGGGGTGTTGATGTCCCAGCCGTTGTAATCGTCCTGCGCGCGCAGGCCGTCGAGCAGGTACACGGCGTGCGATCCGCCGCCCTGGAACTGGACCTTGATGTTGCGGCCCATCGACGGCGAGGGCACCTCGAGGTATTCCACCGGAAGGCCGGGCTTGGAGAAGGCCCCCGCGACGGGGGAGCCGCCGGAGGCAACAGCGAGACCGGACAGCAGGGAGGCCCCCATGGCCGCGATCGCCAGTCGGCGCGGCATGGTAGCCGCTGCGCCACGCAACTTTTCGAAGAACGACATAGCTCTCTACCCATCCCAACTTTCATCTGCCGCATGGTGCGGTCGAATCTGTTCTCGGGGAGTCAAACACAGCGGGACGGATGAATTCGTTTGTCGCGGCCGGGATGTCAGATCGCGGTTGGCTAACGATTGGGCCTCGCACAGAAATCGTCACGGTCGGGTCACGATCGGCTCTCGAAACCGTGCACCTGCCTTGCGATGCGCTGGCGCATGCGCTATCGCCGGCGCCGGATCATGCCACCAAGCGACGCAAAAGCGTTGAGGCCGTGACGATTCCGAGCACCGCGGCGACCACCAGCACCGCGATGTCCGCGGGGTTGTATGGGGTGCCGATCAACAACGCGCGCAGCGCGTTCACCTCGTAACTGAGGGGATTGACCTTGCTCAGCACGTGCAGCCACGCGGGCATCACGTCGACCGGGTACAGGGCGTTGGATGCGAAGAACAACGGCATCGTGATCGCTTGCCCGATTCCCATCAGGCGGTCGCGACTGCGCACCAAGCCGGCCAGTGTCATGGACAGACAGGCGAAGAAGGCGGCGCCGAGCATGACGATGGCCATCGCCGCCACGATCCGCAACGGATTGACCGTCAGGCCGACACCCATCGCGTACGCCAGCGCCAGCACGCCGACCACCTGGGCCACCGACCGGACCCCGGCCGCAAACGCTTTGCCGGTGATCAGCGCCGAAGCCGGCGCCGGTGTCACCATGAGCTTGGCCAGCACACCGGCGTCTCGGTCCCAAATAATCTGTATCCCATAGAAAATGGAGATGAACAGCGCTGACTGGGCGATGATCCCCGGCGCCAGGAACGCCAGATATGACACCGATCCGGTGGGGATGACATGCAAGTGGCTGAACGTGGTCCCGAAGATCAACAGCCACAGGGCGGGCTGCACCATCCGGGTGACCAGTTCGGTCCGGTCGTGCTGCAACTTCTGCAGTTCGACGATCGCGAACGCCCCGATGCGGCTGGCCAAGGCGCCGGCTCGTTGCCAGCCGTGGGGCGCGCGAAGCAGTGTCGAGCCGGCGGCGCTATCAACCGACACGGCGAGCCACCTTTCTGCTGAAACGGATTTCGCGAATGGACCCGTTGGCTTCCGCGGGATCCGCGTCATCGGCCAGACCCGATGCCGCGTAGTGGCGGAACACATCCTCGAGCGTGGCGTTCGCAGACACCTTGGCCTTCAACCTGTCGGGTGTGCCGACCGCCCGCAGTTGACCGCGGTGCATCAGCGCGACCCGGTCGCACAGCGCGTCGGCTTCCTCCATGTAGTGCGTGGTAAGCAGCACGGTCATGCCGAACTGGGCCTGCATCTTTTGCACCTGTGCCCACACGCCGTCACGCGCGATGGGATCCAGCCCGACGGTCGGCTCGTCGAGCACCAGCAGCGACGGGCGGTTGACCAACGCCTGCGCCACCTCGAGGCGGCGGACCATGCCACCGGAATAGGACGACGCCAGCCGGTCGGCCACGTCGATGAGATCCATGGCGACCAGCGCCTGATCGACGCGGTCGGCGCGCTCGGCGCGGGGCACCCCGTACAGCCGCGCGAACCACTGCACGTTTTGCCTGCCGGTCAATGCGGGCTCGATCGAAAGCTGTTGGGGCACATAGCCGATATTGCTTCGAATGTCGGTGGTCTGGCGGCGGGCGTCCATCCCGAAGATGCGCAGTTCGCCATGCTGCACCGGGGTCAACGTGGTCAGCATCCGGACCATGGTCGTCTTGCCGGCGCCGTTGGGCCCCAGCAGGCCCATGGTTTCACCGGGCCGTACCTGCAGGGTCACGTCATCGACGGCGGTGAACTGACCGTACCGGTAGGTCACATTTCTGGCGTCGACCGCCATCGGCAGCGATGCGCTCATGATCGCCGCTCACTCATTTTTCGGGTCATCGTGTCGAGGACCTCCAATCCCTTTGTCAAAGCCTCGATTTGGTCGTCGTCAAGCTCGTCGATCACCTCGGACAGCAACGCCCGCCGGGTGGCGCGGGATGCGTCGACGACCTGCTGGGCGGGCTCGGCCAGCCGCAGTTGGCACACCCGGCGATCGCTGTCGCCGGCAGTCCGCAGCAGCAGCCCGGCGGACACCAACTTGGTGACCAGGGTCGACGCGGTGTTGGGCACCAGGCCCAACTCGGCGGCCGCGGCGCTGACCGAGATCCCCGGCCGACGGCCGACCAGCCACAACAGCTCCGTCTGCGACTCGGACAACCGCGCCGAATCGAACCCGCGACCCGCCGACCGCCGGAGTTGCCGGCGAAACCTGCCGACGACGCCGAACAAGTCGCCGGCCACATCTGTGCGTGAGTTCATCTGCGCCCATAATACCTCTGTAGCCGAGCTATCTATGTGGGGAAGCTGTGCGTGGGTTATGTACCCGCTACCGCGGCAGGCGATGCAGCGCGACCTCGGTCAGCTCGCCGTCCGCGGCGCGCGCCGTCAAATAGGTGCAGAACGGTTGGCGGCGGCGGTCCGTCGGTGACCCGGGATTGAGCAGCCGTAAGCCGGTTTCGGTGGTGGTGTCCCACGGGATGTGACTGTGGCCGAAGACCAGCACGTGGGTGTCGGGATAGAGCCGCGCCATCCTCGTGTCGCGTCCGGTCGCGGCGCCGGTCTCGTGCACGACCGTCAGCCGGACCCCGGCCAGCGTCACGTCGGCCCGTTCCGGCAGTCGCGCCCGCAGCGCCGCGCCGTCGTTGTTGCCCCAGCACCCCACCAGCCTGGCCGCCCGGGCCTCGAGCTCATCGAGGAATTCGGGTGCTATCCAGTCGCCCGCGTGCACGACGACGTCGGCCGCGGCCACCTCATCCCAGACCTGGGCCGGCAGGTCGCGGGCGCGTTTGGGAATGTGGGTATCGGCAATCAGCAGCAGCCTCACAAACCCATCTTGCGCTAAGCGGGATCAATAGCCAGGCCGGCTCGGAGCTATACCCTACGGGGTATGGTATAAAGCGAGCATGGCGATCGAAGGTAACGGCAGCGCACCGCGCACGAAAGTCGGTGCGGGGCATCGCCCCGGCGATATCGATGCCGTGCTCACCCGGTTACGCCGGGCGCACGGTCAGCTCGGCGGAGTCATCTCGATGATCGAGCAGGGCCGCAGCTGCAAAGACGTCGTCACCCAGCTGGCTGCGGTGTCAAAGGCCTTGGACCGCGCGGGTTTCAAGATCATCGCCTCCGGGCTGCGCGACTGCATCACGCGAGGGCACGATCAGCCGGCCCTGTCGATCGACGAATTGGAGAAGCTGTTCCTGAGCCTGGCGTGATTGCCTAGCGCGACGAAAAGGAGGGAAAATGTCTGCCGTCCAACGTAATTCGACCAAACCGGCTGCGACGCTGTGGCTGGACCCGGTGTGTCCGTACACGTGGAACACCGCGCGCTGGCTGCGTGCCGTCGCCGAGAAGACCGGGCTGGCCACCGATTGGCGGCTGATGAACCTGGCCGTCCTCAACGAGGGAAGCGAACTGTCGCCCGCGCACCAGGCCCGGATGCGTGACTCCCGGCAGGTCGGGCGGCTGATGGCCGCGATCGTCCGCGACCACGGCAGCGCGGGTTGGACCGCCGCGTATTTCGCCTTCGGCGAGCGGTACTTCGAGCAATCGCAGCCTCTCACCGACTCGCTGGTCGCGGAGGTGCTGGATGCGGCGGGCGTTCGTGACATCACCCCCGCCGCCACCTCGGACGCAACACTGGACGACATTGTCAGGCGAGCACACCAGGACGGACAGGACGCGCTCGGCGAAACCGGCGGCAGCCCGATCCTGCGTATCGGCGAACACACCTTCTTCGGGCCCGTCCTGACGGCCCTGCCCGACGCCGACGCCGCCCTCGCCCTGTTCGACGCGGTGGCCGCCCTGGCCGCAATTCCCCAGTTCACTCAGCTGCAGCGGCCCCGCACCGCGGCCTAGGCGGGATCGCCGCGCATTTCTGGCTAGTGCCACGCCAAAACAGGAGGACAAATGACATCAGGATTGAGCACCACACTGCACACCTCGTTCGAGGACGCGGTGGATCGGACGACGAAAGCCCTGGCCGACCAGGGTTTCGGCGTACTGACCACCATCGATGTGCAGGCCACGCTGAAGCAAAAGCTCGGCGAGGACATGGAGAACTATTTGATCCTGGGGGCCTGCAACCCGGTGCTGGCGCATCGCGCGCTGGACATCCACCGCGAGATCGGCCAGTTGCTGCCGTGCAACGTGGTGGTGCGGTCCGATCCCGCCGGCGATGCGGATGCGGTTCTGGTCGAGGCGATGGATCCTCAGCTGATGGTCAAAGTGACGGCCGAGCCTGGCGCTCTGCAAGACGTGGCGGACCAGGCCACCGCCAAGCTGCAGGCCGCGATCGGCGCACTCGGGTAGCTTTCGGCGCAGCCCTACCGCCCTCGCGGATGGCGCTAGCCGTCTTGACTGCGGGCTTCGGCGCCCGACTCACCGGCGTCGAAGGAATCGTCGGAGCCCGCCGCGCCCACGTACGAGCCGTCTTCCTCACCCGCGGCGGCGCGGGACTGAGTCTGGTGGTTCTCAGCGTCCACGTCTTCCTCGGTCTTGTGGCCCTTGTGATCTGGCATGGTGGCTTCCTTTTCTGGGGAGGTGGCGTTCCGCGTGGGGTTCCCTCGACAGCTCATCCGAAACGGTGACCTCCGGCCATGACGTGGCGCCCCGGCGCTATTGTTAGCAGCCGAAACCAAGGAGAAACTCGAATGCGCACCTTCGAATCAGTCACCGAGCTTGCCGCCGCCGCGGGCGAAGCTCTCGGGCACAGCGACTGGGTCACGATCACCCAGGAAGACGTCAACCTGTTCGCCGATGCGACCGGTGACCACCAGTGGATTCACGTCGACCCCGAACGGGCCGCGTCGGGCCCGTTCGGCACGACCATCGCCCACGGTTTCATGACCTTGGCGCTGCTGCCCCGGCTGCAGCATCAGATCTACACAGTCAACGGCATCAAGCTGGCAATCAACTACGGCCTCAACAAGGTTCGTTTCCCCGCACCGGTTCCGGTCGGCTCCCGGGTACGCGCGCAGAGTTCGTTGGTCAGCGTCGACGACGTCGGTAACGGCGCAGTGCAGGCGACCATCTCGACCACCGTCGAGATCGAGGGATCGGCCAAGCCGGCGTGCGTGGCCGAAAGCGTCGTCCGTTTCGTCGCCTGAGGTCGCGGCGCGCGTAGCTAGAACTCGGCGACGGCGTGTTCGAGCCGCTCGGCCAGTCGCGCCTGCGCTTCGGCGCGCCGGGTCGGTATGTGAGCCGACGGGAAAGGCGTTGTCACCGGCTCGTATTCGCGCAGGGTCCGGCGGGCGACAGTCATCTTGTGCAACTCGGTGGCACCGTCGGCGATACCCAGCGACTCGGCGGCCACCAGCATCTTGACGAACGGCATCTCGTCGGAGACGCCGAGCGCGCCGTGTAGGTGCAGCGCCCGCTGCGCGACATCGTGCAGCACCTGGGGCATCGCCACTTTCACCGCCGCGATGTCGCGCCGCACCTTCTGGTAGTCGTGGTGCTTGTCGATCAACCACGCGGTGCGCAGCACCAGCAGGCGGAACTGCTCGATCTGGATCCAGCTGTCGGCGATCTTCTCCTGGGTCATCTGGAAATCGGACAGCCGGCCGTGCCGGGTCTTGCGGGACACCGCGCGCTCGCACATCATGTCAAAGGCGCTGCGGGCCAACGCAATTGTGCGCATGGCGTGGTGAATCCGGCCGCCCCCGAGCCGGGTCTGCGCGATCATGAACGCCTGTCCCTCGCCACCCAGCACATGGTCGGCGGGTACCCGGACGTCGTTGTAGCGGACGTAGCCGTGGGTGGCGCGCTTTGACGACTCCGCTCCGACGCCGACGTTGCGCACGATCTCGATGCCGGGCGTTTCGGCCGGAACGATGAACAGTGACATCTTGTCGTAGGTGCGGGCCTCGGAATTCGTCACCGCCATGACGATGAAGAACGACGCGTGTTTGGCGTTGGTGGAGAACCACTTCTCCCCATTGATCACCCAGTAGTCGCCGTCTCGGGCTGCGGCGGTGACGAATTGCCCTGGGTCAGAACCGCCTTGCGGTTCGGTCATCGAATAACAGGAGGTGATTTCGCCGTCCAGCAGCGGCTGCAGGTAGCGCGCCTTCTGCTCGTCGGTGCCGAACAGGGCGAGGATCTCGGCGTTGCCGGAATCCGGTGCCTGACAGCCGAACACCGAGGGGGCCCAGCGCGAGCGGCCCAGGATTTCGTTGAGCAGCGCCAGCTTGACCTGACCGAAGCCCTGGCCGCCCAACTCCGGGCGCAGGTGCGCGGCCCACAGCCCTTGGTCCTTCACCTGCTGCTGCAAGGGCCGCAGGATGGCCATCATCTCGGCGTTCTGCTTGTCGTACGGGTCGAGCGCAACCAGGTCGAGCGGTTCCAGCTCTTCGGCCATGAATTTTTCGACCCAGTCCAGCTTTGCCTGGTATTCGGGGTCTGTTTCGAAGTCCCACACCGTGGTCAACCAATCCCCGGCGCAACGCCGCGCCGGACTCGTTGATGAAGCCACCCCATCCTAGAGCGGGGCGGCGGAGGTTCAGTCGGCGCTGCGGGTGTCGATCACGCGCTGGGCGACGTCGATGAGCTTGGTCTGGCTTTCCTGGGAAAGCCGGCGCAGCAATTCGAAGGCGCGCACGTCATCGACGCCGTAGCGCTCCATGATGATGCCCTTGGCCTGGCCGATGCGGTCCCGCGTGGACAGGGCCGATTGCATCTGCTGTCCGTGCCGCCCGGCCATGATCGCCGAGGCGGCATGCGCGGCGAACACCGTGCCGATGGTTTCGGCTTCGGTGTCCCACACACCGGGCCGGAAACTGAACAGGTTGAGCGCGCCGGCGGTGCGGTCGGCGGTGTAGAGCTTGAACGAGAGGCTGCTGAGGATGCCATGCTCGACGGCGGCCGGCGCGTATTTCGGCCAGCGAGGCTCGTTGCGGAGATCGTCCGTGCGCACGATCGTCTGCTTCAGCGCGGCGTCGTGGCAGGGGCCCTCATTGAAGTCGTGCTGCAGCTTGTCGAGTTTGGCGACCAGGCTGTCGGTGTCGGCGAGCGATTCGAAATCATCGCCCCCTTTCACCAGCAACACCCCGGCGAGGTCCGCCGCCGGTATCAGTTCCACCGCCGCGGTGGTCACGTCGGCGAGAACCCGGTTGAGCGAACGCGGCACCGCGATCTCCCGGGATAGCTCCGCCATGCGCGTAGCCAGCTCGTGCCGAGCGGCCGCGTCCAAAGGCTCCATGGAACCGGATTCTCCACGATGTCCCACGATGCGTCACCCCCGCGGTCGTCTGAGGTGCCCGAGCGCTGGCCACCGAGGGAGTTGCTGTCGTCCGAGTTTGGGGCAAAACGCCCCGGGTACCCGGCGTCGACAACCCGATCTCAACCCCCAGGGAGCCCCAGTGTTTGTGCACAACAAAGATCTTCAATTCGAGGTTCGCGTCGACCGACCCGACCCTCGCTTCGCGTCGCTGCTGATGGACCAGTTCGGCGGAGCCAACGGTGAACTCACCGCCGCGCTGCAGTACTTCACCCAGGCATTCGTGCTGCGGCAGAAGAACCCGAAAATGTATGACCTGTTCATGGATATTGCGACCGAGGAGCTCAGCCACCTCGAGATGGTCGGATCGATGATCACGATGTTGCTCGACGGGCTCAACGACAACCTCAAGATCGCCAATGAGAAATGCGACTGGATGCCGGCGGTGGCGGCCAACGGCGGCGGCCGCGACGGCCTGATCCACTCGGTGGCGGTCAACCCGCTGTTCCTGGTGCTCAGTGGCGGTGGGCCGGACGTCAAGGACTCCGGAGGAAACAACTGGACCGGCGCCTACATCGACGCCAACGGTGATCCCACCGTGGACCTGCGCAACAACGTCGCGGCGGAATCGCGCGCCAAGGTCGTCTACGAATATCTCAAGCAGTTCACCGACGACCCCGGCGTGCAGGACACCCTGACGTTCCTGATGACGCGCGAGGTGGCGCACTATCAGCAGTTCACCGCAGCGCTCAACGAGCTCCCGGTGAACTTCCCGCCGGGACAGCTGCCGGGCGACCCGCGCTTCCAGAACGTGGCGTTCAACATGTCCAACGGCGGTGGCGAGTCCATTCGCGGCCCGTGGAACCAAGGACAGGGTCCCTGGCCCGAGGGCACGGAATGGGAGTACGTCGAAAAGCCCGAGGAACAGTGGCTTGGCGGCACCACTCGCAAGAACACCGGCGCCAAGGAGAACCCGCAGGGTTCGCCGGCGGTCAACGCCGAGAAGCCCTTCACCCACGAACAGCACGTTCCCACCGGCTAATTGGACAAGTGGAAGGCCGGGCGCTGAATCCACAGCGCCCGGCCCTTCCCATGTGCTCAGTGCATCTGCGGGTCCGGCGGATTGTCCTCGCCGCGGCCGGTTACCGCGTCGCGGACGTGGTCCACGATCGCCGCCCCCATGCCCATCGTTTTCAGCACCGCCGGGTTGGGCGGCGTGTCGGGGTGCGGCCGGGTCGGAGCGATCTTCTTTGCCGCTTCCAACTTTTCGCCGATCTTCTCCAAATCCTCACGGCTGAGCACGGTTTCGACCTGCGGCCACACCTCATCCTGTTCGTAGGCGATGTGTTCGCGGCCCGCCGTGACGAATTCCTGCAACGCTTCGTGGTAATCCGGGTCGCCCGGCTTGCCGTCCTCGAGACGCTGCAGCAGCTTCTTTCCGGCCTGCTCCTGCTCGAGCGCTTTGTCGACGAGGCCGTCGCCGATCGCTTCGCGCACCGCGGGCCAGAAGAACTGCTCCTCAATGGCTTCGTGCTGCGATTCGGCGATGATGAGGTTGTTCACCATGGTTTCCAGGCCGCTCGCCTGAGCGCCCTCGCCCGACGGCGCCCCGTCGAGCGTTTCCAACAAACCGAGCACACTCTTGTGGTCCTGACGAAGAAAAGTGATTGCGTCCATGCGTTGCCTTCCCAGTTGGGGCTGTTAGGAGTTGCGTGCGGATACCCGGGGTAGCGGTGCCGAAACGGGGGGCGGCCGGGGTCCGTCAGTGCAACTTCGGCAAGACGTTGGCGCCGTAGAACTCGATGGCGGCGACGGGATCGTCTTGCGGAAAATGCAGGAACGGAATCGCACCGGCGTCGAGAATCCGCTGCAGGGCGTTGATATGGGGAGCCGGGTCGGTGCCGACCGTCCAGCCGCCCAACACCTTGTCGATGGGGTTGGACTCGGCCGCGCGCTGGATCTCGACGGGGTTGGGTTGATCGACGGCCCCGGCGGTGAAGCGCCACAGCGTGGCGGCTCGGGTCGCGACGGCGTTGTCGCCGACGACCGCGAACAGTTCGGCCCGTTTTCCGAGCGTCGCCACGTCACGCCCGGCGGCCCGGGCGCCCGCACCGAAGGCCGCCAACAGCTTTGGATTCGTGACATCGCTCGCCTGGGTGATCCAGCCATCCCCGTACTGTCCGGCCAGTCTCACGCTTTTCGGGCCGGCGGCCGCGACGAAGATCGGCGGGGGCGTCGCCGGAACATCGTAGAGTTTCAGCGAGTTCGTTTGAAAATAGTGGCCGGCGAACGAGATTCGCGAACCACTCCACAGCTGGCGGATCAGCTGTACCGCTTCGGCCAGCCTGTCGTGACGCTCGGCGTAGTTGCCGTAGGTGTTGGTGGTGGCCTGTTCATTGAGCCGTTCGCCGGTGCCGACGCCCAGAAACACCCGGCCGGGATAAAGAATCGCCAGGGACGCGAACGCCTGGGCGACCGTGGCGGGGTGGTAGCGGTAGGTCGGGCAGGTCACCCCGGTGCCGAACGTTACGTGGCTGGTGGCGTTGCCGACGAGCGCTAGGGTCAGCCACGGGAACATCGCGTGGCCTTCGTTGTCCTGCCACGGCTGAATGTGGTCGCTGGCCCATACGTGTTGGAAGCCGGCGCGTTCGGCCGCCTTAGCCTGCGCAACCAGCTGGTCGGTGCGGAACTGCTCGTGCGAGAGGACAAAGCCCACGCCCTTGCCCGGTGGGGGCGCCGGCCCGCTGGACTTGCCCTGCTCGGCAGCCGGTTTCGCGCATCCCTGCGCCAGCCCGGCGGGCCCGAGCACGCCGGCGCCGGCCGCTATCCGCCCGAACGCTCGCCGCGAGATGCCGGTCACCGGGTCGGCATACCCGTCACGCCGGGCCTCACACGCACTAGCGTGGTGCAGATGACCCCGCAGGTCCGCCCGGCAGTGAAAGCCGACGTCCGCACGCTGTCGCGCACCCTGGCCCGCGCGTTCTACGACGACCCGGTGATGATCTGGCTGATGCCCGATCAGGACAAGCGGATCGCGCAGCTGTCCCGGTTGTTCGCAACGATGACCCGCCATCATCACCTGGCCCGCGGCGGCGTGGAGGTGGCCGGTGCGGGGGCGGACATCGTTGCGGCGGCGCTGTGGGATCCGCCGGATCAGTGGCAAGAGACGCCGCGGGGCCAGCTGGCGATGACGCCGACGTTCATCCGGGTGTTCGGCCTGCGCTCGATGCGGGGACGCGCCGTACAGGAATTGATGAAAAGCGTGCATCCCGAGGAGCCGCACTGGTACCTGGCGGTGATCGGCAGCGATCCGGCGGTTCGCGGCAAGGGATTTGGTCAGGCGTTGATGCGGTCGCGGTTGGACCGCTGCGACGCCGAGTACTGCCCGGCCTATCTCGAGTCGAGCAAGCCCGAAAATGTGCCGTACTACGAGCGTTTCGGCTTCAGCGTCACCCGTGAGATCGTGCTGCCGGACGGCGGGCCGAGCCTGTGGGCCATGTGGCGTCCGCCACGGTAGGAGCGCGGCCGGAGGCCTGCCGCCCGCGTTTAACCCCCCGACGCCGCGGGCAACCGGATGGGCATGAGCGATAACCCCCAGGCCGACGTGGATCCCGCGGACTTCCCCGAGGAGGGTGGCCCGGGTGACACCTTGAACCCGAGCGAAGGCACCGACTCGGACGAGTTGCGCAACGACGACGGCGACATCGTCGTCGACCCGCCTGAGGGCTGGAGCGAGGCCGACCGGTTCGGCATGACCGCCAGAGAAGAACGCGAGGGCGAATCCCTCGACGCCCGACTGGCGGCCGAGGAGCCCGACGTCCCCGATGCCATCGAGCCGGTCGACGACGGTCCCCGGCGCGCCCACCGGGGCCAGATCGACGGCACCCCCGAGGACGGCGACTCGCTCTACGAGGTCGTCGACGAGTAAGTCAGTGCTCGGCTGTTTACTGCAGCCGATCGGATCAGGGCGTGCTGCGCCAGCCGGCGATGCCGGTCGCGATCATCCGCAACTGCTTGACCGCGAGCCGGCGAATGTCCTCGGTTGCCTCGGCGCTCTGCGAATCCTCGATGGCCTCCGCGATGACGATCATGGCGTTGACGAACAGGGTCGCCAGCACGTTGAGATCCTCGGTGGTCCACTTGTTCAGGCCCGGGAATCGCGCCAGGTCGGTGGCCAGCTCGGACGTGATCAGCCGGATCTCGGTACGGATGGCGTAGCGCAGCACCGACAAGCCGCTGTTGCGCTCGCGGCCGATGAGCCGCCAGTGTTCGCGCCTGTCGGCGACGCTGGCGACCAGGATCTCGACGGACGACTCGATCACCCGGTTCGGGTCGAGCTTTCCGGCACGCGCGTCGCGCAGCGTGTCGCGCAGGCTCCGGAACGACTCGTCGATCAGGACCAGCCCCAGGGCCTCCATCGATTCGAAATGCCGGTAGAACGCCGCCGGAACGATCCCGACCTCCCGCGTCACCTCGCGCAGGCTCAAACTGGAGAAGCTGCGGTCCTGCAGGAGCTTGAGTGCCGCGGCGATGATGGCCCGGCGCGTCGCCTCCTTGCGCTCCTCGCGCGACTGGCTTTCCCGTGTGCGTTCGCGCCCCGCGCCCCGTCCCCGTGAGCTAGGAGTACGGCTGTTCACTGTGTGAACCCTACCACAGCCAGGCATTAAACCCTTGACTGCATGGCCTCCGCGGTCGCACGGTGTACATATGTTCACTCAAACCGCTCAAGCTTCTGGCCGAGTCCTCGCGCGGACCCTTCGGCAGCGCGTGTTGGGTTCAGAGCTGCTAGACCTGCTGACCGGCCCGCACGGCGTCGACCGCTACACCGAACTGGTGGCGCCCACCTGGACGCTGGGCGAGGCCCGCGCCAAGGTGACCGACGTGCGCCGGGCCACGCCCCGCAGCGTCACCCTGACCCTGACCCCCAACGACACCTTCCTGGCCGCCCACACCCTCAAGGCCGGACAGTACGTCAACCTGACCGTGGAGATCGACGGCCGCCGCCACACCCGGTGCTATTCGCCCGCCAACGCCGAAGGCGGTACCACCCTCGAGCTGACGATCGGTCGGCACGACGGCGGCCTGGTCTCGAACTATCTTTACGAACACGCCCACCGCGGGATGGTGGTCGGTCTCGCCGGGACCGGCGGTGACTTCACGCTGCCGGGACCGCAGACCCCGCGGCGCATCCTCTTCGTCTCGGGCGGAAGCGGGATCACCCCGGTGATGTCGATGCTGCGGACCCTCGTCGCCCAGGGCCACGACGGCGAAATCGCATTCATTCACTACGCGCGCACGCCGGCCGAGGCCTGCTACCGCGACGAGCTGAAGGCGATGCCCGGCGTGCGGGTGCTGCACGGCTACACCCGCTCCGAGGGCGGCGACCTCGCCGGACGCTTCGGTGCCGAGCACCTGGCCACCGCGATGCCGTCACCCGATGCGGTATTCGTCTGCGGCCCGGCCGCTTTGGTCGAGGCGGTCCGATCGCACTGCGACAACGTGTACACCGAGAGCTTCGTGCCGCCGGCCTTCGATGTGCCGGCGAATCCCTCGGGCGGTCGAGTCACATTCTCCGACAGCGGTGTTGACGTCGTCGACGACGGGCGCCCGCTGTTGGAGCAGGCCGAAGCGGCCGGGCTCTCACCCGAAAACGGATGCCGAATGGGCATCTGCCACACCTGCACGCGGCGTAAAACCGCCGGCACCGTGCGCAACCTGGTCACCGGTGCGGTCTCGACCGCTCCCGACGAGGACGTGCAGATCTGCGTGTCCGTTCCGGTCGGTGACGTGGACCTGTCGCTATAGCGACCGACCATTCCAGCCCCTGAAAACTTCTGGAGGACAAACAATGTCGAACGCCAAGATTGCCCTGACGCCCGAACAGGCCGATGCATTCGGCCGGGAACTCGACGCCATCAAGGAACGTGTGATGGCAGAACTCGGCGAACAGGACGCCGACTACATCCGCCGCGTCATCAAGGCCCAGCGTGCGCTGGAGGTCGGTGGCCGGGCGCTGTTGTTCGCCGGGTTCCTGCCCCCGGCTTGGCTGGCGGGCACGGCGATGGTGGGCCTGTCGAAGATCTTGGACAACATGGAGATCGGCCACAACATCATGCACGGCCAGTACGACTGGATGCGCGATCCGGCCATCTCCGGGCGCACCTTCGAGTGGGACACGGCGTGCCCGGCCGACCAATGGCGCCACTCGCACAACTACATGCATCACACCCACACCAACATCGTGGGGATGGACCGCGACATCGGCTACGGAATCCTGCGGATGAGCGAAGACCAGCGCTGGCAGCCGTACTTCCTCGGCAACCCGGTCTACGCGTTCCTGCTGATGGTGTTGTTCCAGTACGGCGTTGCGCTGCACGAGCTGGAAACCGAGCGCATCCGCTCCGGCGAGATCCGGCTCCAGGACAAGCGTGAGGTGCTGCGGGAGATCTGGCGCAAGACCCGTCGGCAGACCCTGAAGGACTACGTCGCCTTCCCGCTGCTGGCCGGTCCCTTTGCGCCGTTCGTCTTCACCGGCAACCTGACCGCCAACCTGATGCGCAACGTGTGGTCGTACATGATCATCTTCTGCGGCCACTTCCCGGACGGGACACAGGAATTCACCGTCGAGGAAACCAAGGACGAGTCACGCGGCATGTGGTACTTCCGCCAGATCCTCGGCTCGGCAAACCTGACCGGCGGCAAGATCTTTCACCTGCTGTCCGGCAACCTCTCGCACCAGATCGAGCACCACCTGTTCCCGGACATGCCGGCCCGCCGCTACGCCGACATCGCGCCGGAGGTGCAGGAGATCTGCGAGTGCTACGGCATCCCCTATAACCGCGGTCCGCTGCTGCGTCAGTTCGGCACCGTCGTCCGCAAGATCGTCCGGCTGACCTTCCCGGACTCGTGGGTGCCAAAGGCCGGCGTCGAAAAGTCGCCCGAGCCCGAGCCGATCGCCGCGTAAATCCACATTGGCTGGGCCGCGCAATCGAGTTCCAGGGGCGGCCTAGGTGACGGCCGTCGGCGCGTCGACCGCCTTGACGAGTTTCACCTCGGGCCGTTGCGGCACGCCGTCGGCAAGGAACCAGCGAAAAGCCAGATTCCCGCGTGGATAGCCCAGCGTGGTAAGTGAATTGGGATGCGCGGTCGGGCCCGCGGACAAGACGACCGTCACCGAACCGTCACTGTTCGCCACGGCGCTGTGGCCGTTCAGGGAGCACCGGGCGTCCCGGGCGCCGAACGTCGCCATGAACTGGTTCCACACCACCAGGTTCCAGAACCTGCACGACGGCGGTCGGTGCGTGATCACCAGCGCCTCGTCCTCATCGAGCACGAAACTGCCGTACGAGTAGCAGGCGTCGCGTGCCGACCACCCGAAATTGGCGTCCGGCACCTGATAGGGATCGGCGAATTCATTAGCCACGTGGGCGGTTTCGTGCCCGAGCGCGTGTTGGTCGGCCACCCGATTTCCCACGGCCAGCGGCACGATGGCGAACATGGTGCGCAGCCAGGTGGCGGCGGCGCGCAGGTTCGCCGCGGTCTCGGCGTCGCCGTGCCGGATCGGGTCGGGCTCGTCGAGCGCCTCGATGTGCCACGTCACCGGGCGGCCGGCCAGGGGATCGGCCTGGTAGTCGCGGGTCATCAGCACGGCCGCGTCGGGCGTGGCGGGAAAGTCGAAGGCGAAGTTGCCGTCGGCGTCGATGTCGAGATCGGTGTCGCGGACGATCGCCACCACCCGGTCCGACCAGGCGCCGGGCGTCGGCTCGTTGTACGCCGTCACCGAAAAGTACACGCTGTCACCCCTATTGCCGCTGATGCGGTATCGACGGGCGGGATCGACCGGGCATATGTAGTAGTAGGCATCGGTGTTGTCCCCGCCCCAGCGGCGGTCGCGGCGGAAAGGCGTGTTCACCGCGACGAACTGGGGCCGACCCGGTTCGGGGAACAGGTAGGTGTCCAGGGCCACGCCCAGGGTGGCGGCCAGCATCCGGTAGCCGTCGGCGACGTGCCGGTCGTCGGTGACGGCGCGGTCACCTTCGAGGAACGAGTGGCCCAGTTCGCCAAGCGTTTTCAGCAATTCCTGCCACGCCTCGGTCGATTGGTGCGTCATGCGCTGATTCCTTTCAGGAGCAACCTGGTGGTGCGATCGACCCACGCCTCGTCGAGTTCGGTGACGCGGGTGAGCAGGGCGACCAGCGTGACGCCGGCGATCGTCTCGGCCAGTTCGGCGGCGGTCACGTCCGAGCGCACCTCACCGCGCAGCGCAGCGGCCGCCAGCCAGTCGGCGAGCCCGCCGCCGATGACCCCGGCGAAGCGCTCCAGCAACGCCGAGTGCAGCGTCGGGTCCGCGGCCAGCTCGCCGATCAGCCCGGGCAGGGCAGCCCTGGCGGCCGGCGTGGTGAGGAAAGCCATTGTGCGGCGGACCATCTCGCGCAAGCCCTCGGCCGTCGACCCGGTATCGGGGATGGCCGTTCCGGCGCCGATCGGGAACACCGCCTCGTGCACCAGGTGCGCCTTGCTGGGCCAGCGGCGGTAGATGGCGGGCTTGCTGGTGCCGGCGCGTTCGGCGATGGCGGAGACCAGCAAGCCGGGGTAGCCGGTTTCGGCCAGCAGCTCGACGGTCGCCCGAAGCACCGCGGCGTCGATCCGGGGATCACGGGGTCTGCCAAAATCCACAACCATTACGAAACTCAGAGTAACATAAGTCGCCGTGACCGTTCGCCTTGACGACCTGGCCTCGCCCCGCTTCAGCGCCGAGGGCCAGCAGATCCTGGACATGATGGCCTCGATGGCGCCCGAGTGCCCGTTGGATGCCGCCGCGCTGCACGCGCGGGCCAGCGCCGACACCGGCCTGGACGACTTCGGGCCCGACGACTACCGGGAACGCCTCGAGGTCTACCTCGCCGCCCTGCGCGAGATCGACGGACTGCACGACGCGGGGAGGGTGAACTTCTACGGGCAACTCCTGCAAGTCCTCAAGAATCGGTTGCTGTTGACCGACCTGCTGAGGCGCCATCCCGAGATCAACGAGATCGAACTGCGTTCACCGGTGGTCATCGCCGGGCTGCCCCGCACCGGCACCACACACCTGCACAATCTGCTGGCCGCGCCGCCGACGTTCCGTACCATGCCGTACTGGGAAAGCAACGAACCGTTCCCGATGCCGAATGAGGTTGACGTTCAACCTGATCCGCGTCGGACCCGGATGGACGTCGCGGTCGGGGTGATCAACATGGTGATGCCGCATTTCGCGCTGATGCACGAGATGACCACCGATCACGTCCACGAAGAGATCCAGCTGCTGGCCAACGACGTGTCGACGATGCTGCTGGAGACGCTCGCCGACGTCCCCCGCTGGCGCGACTACTACCAGGCGCACGACCAGACACCGCACTACGAATACCTGGCCACCCAACTCCGGGCGATGCAGTACCTGCGCGGTGGTCGGCGCTGGCTGCTCAAATCGCCCCAACACCTCGAGCAGGTGCCGGTCCTGGATCGGGTCTTTCCCGACAGCATCGTGGTGTTCACCCACCGCGACCCCGTCCCGGTGGCACTGTCGATGATCGCGATGATCACCTACTCCGCCCGCATGCACCGCTCGCCGGTGCCGGTGGAGCGGATCGCCAATTCCTGGATCGACCGCCTCGATCAGATGCTCACCGCACTCGTCCGCGATCGAGACACCATCGGTCCGGACCGCTCGATCGACATCCGATTCGACGACTTCATGGCCGACGAAATCGGCGTGGCCGAACGGGTCTATGCCCTGGCCGGCGAGCCGTTCACCGACGAGGCGCGCAAGGCCGTCGACGACTACCTGACGGGCCACCGGCGCGGACGGCTGGGCAACGTCGAGACGTCATACGAGATGTTCGGGCTGAACGAGGAGAGCCTGCGGAAGCGCTTCGCGCCCTACGTCGAGCGGTTCCTGAAATAGGCGCAGTGCGCTAGCTTTTCATGCATGGTCACCATGCCCGCGCTGGACGGCGTCGAACACAGGTACGTCGAGCTGGGAAGCGGCGTCACCATCCATGTCGCGGATGCCGGTCCGGCCGACGGACCGGCCGTCATGCTGGTGCACGGCTTCCCGGAGAACTGGTGGGAATGGCACGAGCTGATCGGTCCGCTGGCCGCCGATGGTTACCGGGTGGTGTGTCCCGACCTGCGGGGTGCGGGCTGGAGTTCGGCGCCGCGCTCGCGGTACCTGAAGGCGGAGATGGCCGAGGACCTTGCGGGCGTGCTGGACGACTTGGGCATCGCCAAAGTGAAGCTGGTCGCCCACGATTGGGGCGGGCCCGCGGCTTTCATCATGATGTTGCGCCATCCGGAGAAGGTGACGGGCTTTTTCGGACTCAACACCGTGGCGCCCTGGGCGAAGTTCGATTTGGCGGCGGTCCGCGACCTCTGGCGCTTCTGGTATCAGGTCCCGATGTTGCTGCCCGTGATCGGACCTCGGGTGCTCAGCGATCCCCACTGGCGGTTTCCCCGGATCCTGGGTTCGTGGGTCGGCGGCGGGTTCCCGCTGCCCGAGGACAGCGTGCGGTTATACGCGGAGTGCATGCGCGAGCCAGGGCACGCGGAGGCCGGATCGCGGTGGTATCGCAGCTTCCAGACCACAGAGATGCGCAGCTGGCTGGGGGGTGAGTACGACGATCACCGAGTCGACGTACCGGTGCGCTGGCTGAGCGGTACCGATGATCCGGTGATCACTCCGCGGCTTCTGGACGGATACGCCGACCACATAAGCGATTTCGAGGTGGAGCTGGTCGACGGAGTCGGTCACTGGATCGTCGCGCAACGACCCGATTTGGTGCTGGATCGGTTGCGCGGGTTCATGAAACTCTGAGTCAGTCGACGCCGATGGTGACTTCGGTCGACTTGATGAACACCGTTGCCTTCTGACCGACCTGAAGGCCGAGGTCGGTCGCGGCATCCTTGGTGACCGACGACGTGATCACCTGGTCGCCGCCGTCGAGAGTCACCTTGACCACCGCCATCACCGTGCCGAGATCGACCTCGGTGATGGTCCCCTTGAGCTGATTTCGGGTTGAAAGCCGCATCGCTAGGTCCTCCGTTTCCGCGCAAGCCATTCCGGCGATGAGCCTAGGCCCCGAAAACCACTCGCGCGATGGGTTCTACGCCGTCAGTGCCGGGGCCCCAACAGCGCGACGGAGGCATCCACGGCCGGTTCGACGATCTCACGGACGGCCCGACCGTCTTCGACCGCAAGCGCGGTGAGCTCACGCAGACCGCCCAACAGGATCACGGCCAACGGCGCCGTCAACGGAGGCAGCTTGGCGCGCCGAAATCCGGGACTGGCGCTGAGGTCGATCAGCAGGCTGGTCAGCAACTGCAGCCCGCGGCGCTGGACCGGGCGAGCGGCCGCACCCAGCGAGGGCAGTTCGCGGATCCAGCTCAACGTGATGGCCGGGCGGGCCTCGATGTATCCCACATAGGCCTCGACCGCCTGACGGATCTGGACGTGCCAATCGGCGTCGGGATCGACCGATGCCGCGATCTTGGCGCCCAACTTTTCGATGTCGACGGCCAGCAGCTCCAGAAAGCACTCTTCCTTGCCGCCGAAGTGGTCGTAGAAGGTGCGCTTGGAGGTCCGTGCGTAGCGGACGACGTCGGCGACCGTGCTGGCGCGGTAACCGCGCTCGCTGATCGAGGTGGCGAGGCCGTCGAGCAACCGGATTCGAAACGGATCGACCTCGCCGAGATCGGGGTCGCCGGCCGTTGCTGTCATTGCTGAGGTCACGGCCAGCGCCCCCGTTCGGTTCGAAACGCATCTTGTCAGCTTTGGTACTGCAGAGTACCGTACTCGGAAAAGGTCCGTGGTACATCGCGGTACCAACTCCGGCCCGGCAGATGTGGGGAGCAATGACGCCATGAGTGAACTAGCCACCGTCCCATCAGCCGCGGCCCATTTGCCACCTGCCGTCCGAAGCCCGAAGCTATTGCAGGGCATCGGCTTTGCCGCGTCACGACGAATGATGATGCGACGCCTGTCACGCCGTTATGGCAACGTCTTCACGCTGCGCCTGCCGATGTGGGGGCGTGTCATCATGGTCAGCGACCCTCAGCTGGCTAAGCAGATCTTCACCACCAGCCCAGACGAACTCGGCAACATCCAGCCCAATTTGAGCAGGCTGTTCGGCTCCGGCTCGGTATTCGGGCTCGAGGGTGATGACCACCGGCGGCGGCGGCGGCTGCTGGCGCCGCCGTTTCACGGCAAGAGCATGAAGAATTACGAGGCCATCATCGAAGAAGAGACGCTGCGCGAGATGGCCGACTGGCCGGAGGGCAGGTCATTCCCGACGCTGCCGCCGATGATGCGAATCACGCTCAACGCGATCCTGCGCGCGGTCTTCGGCGCCGAGGGCGCCGAACTCGACGAGCTACGCCGCCTCATCCCGCCGTGGGTCACCCTGGGTTCACGCCTTGCGGCGCTACCGAAGCCGAAGCGCTATTCCCGGTTCGGCCTATGGGGCCGGCTGGACAAGTGGCGGCGTCAATACGACGACGTCATCGAGAAGCTGATCGCCGCGGAGCGGGCCGACCCGGAGTTCGCCGAGCGGACCGACGTGCTCGCGCTGCTGCTGCGCAGCACCTACGACGACGGTGCGGCCATGTCACACAAGGAGATCGGTGACGAGCTCCTGGCTCTGCTGGCCGCCGGGCACGAGACCACCGCCTCAACGCTGGCTTGGGCATTCGAGCGGATCAGCCGGCACCCGGAGCTGCTGGCGAGGCTTGTCGAGGAGGCCGACGGGGCCAGTGATGGCGGCAACGAGCTGCGCCAGGCGACGATCCTGGAGGTCCAGCGAGCAAGGACCGTCATCGATTTCGCCGGTCGCCATGTCTACCCCGAGGCCTACCGGCTCGGCGAATGGGTGATCCCGCGCGGCTATTCGATCATCGTCGGCATCGCCCAGATACACGACAACCCCGATGTGTTCCCCGATCCCGGACGGTTCAACCCGCAACGGTTCATCGACACGAAACCGTCGGCGCTGGCGTGGATCCCGTTCGGCGGCGGGACGCGTCGGTGTGTTGGGGCGGCGTTCGCGAACATGGAAATGGACGTCGTGCTACGAACGGTGTTGCGAAACTTGACCATTGAGACGACGGACGCTCCCGGCGAGCGCTGGCACGGCCGCGGGGTCGCGTTCACCGCGAAGGACGGCGGCCGAATCGTGATGCGCCGCCGCTGAACTCGGCGCTAGGCTCCGCCTACTGGCCGGCGGCCGCGCGACGCGGCAGTTTCCAGCCCGGGCGGATGAAGTGGCAGGTGTACCCGTTGGGGTAGTGCTGCAGGTAGTCCTGGTGCTCGGGTTCAGCTTCCCAGAAGTCGCCGGCCGGGCTGACCTCGGTCACCACCTTGCCGGGCCATAGCCCCGATGCCTCGACATCGGCGATGGTGTCCAGCGCGATCCGCTTCTGGTCCTCGTCCAGATAGAAGATGGCCGACCGGTAACTGGTGCCCCGGTCGTTGCCCTGGCGGTCTTTCGTTGTCGGATCGTGGATCTGGAAGAAGAACTCCAGGATGGTGCGGTAGTCGGTGACCGCCGGGTCGTAGATGATCTCGATGGCTTCGGCGTGGGTGCCGTGATTGCGGTAGGTCGCATTGGGGACGTCACCGCCGGTGTAACCGACCCGCGTCGAAACCACGCCCGGCTGCTTGCGGATCAGTTCCTGCATCCCCCAGAAGCAGCCGCCGGCGAGAATCGCTTTCTGGTTGGTCATGCTTCGTCCTCCATAACCGGCTAGCACTCGGGCAGGAACAAGGCCAGGCTACACTCCGCCGATGAGCTGCAATGGTGCCGCGAAATCATGAACACGCCGAAGTTCTCGCGTAGCGAACTGGCCGCCGCGTTCGAGAAGTTCGAAGCGACCGTCGATGCGGCGGCGCGGTCGCAGGACTGGGACGCGTGGGTGCAGCACTACACGCCCGATGTGGTCTACATCGAACACGCGGCGGGCATCATGCACGGCCGCGACGAGGTCCGCGAGTGGATCAGCAGGACGATGGGCAGCTTTCCCGGCAGCCACATGGTCGCTTTCCCGTCGCTGTGGTCGGTGATCGACGAGGCCACCGGGCGCATCATCATGGAGCTCGACAACCCGATGCGCGATCCGGGCGACGGCACCGTCATCAGCGCGACGAACATCTCGATCATCACCTACGCCGGTGACGGCCTGTGGCGTCAACAGGAAGACATCTACAACCCGTTGCGCTTCGTGCGGGCGACATTGAAGTGGTGCCGCAAGGCCCAAGAGCTCGGCACCCTCGACGAGGAAGCCGCGCGTTTCATGGATCAGTACGGAGGGGCCCAGTGACCACCAGACCCAAGCTCGTCATCGGCGCCAACGGCTTCCTGGGTTCGCACGTGACCCGCCAGCTCGTCGCCGACGGTTTCGAAGTCCGGGCCATGGTGCGGCCGAACGCCAACACGCGCTCCATCGACGACCTGGACGTCACCCGGTTTCACGGCGACGTGTTCGACACCGCCGTGCTGCGCGAGGCGATGGACGGCGTGGATGACGTCTACTACTGCGTCGTCGACACCCGCGCCTGGCTGCGCGACACCTCTCCGCTGTTTCGCACCAACGTCGAGGGGCTGCGCAACGTCCTCGATGTGGCAATCGCGCAACCCGGCCTGCGCCGGTTCGTCTTCACCAGCACCTACACGACCGTCGGCCGGCGCCGCGGGCACGTGGCGACCGAAGACGACGTCGTGGGCAGTCGCGGGCTGTCGGACTACGTCAAGTCCCGGGTGCAGGCCGAGAACCTGGTGATGTGTTACGTGGCCGAGTCCGGCCTGCCCGCGGTGGCGATGTGCGTGTCGACGACATACGGCGACGGCGATTGGGGTCGCACCCCGCACGGTGCGTTCATCGCCGGCGCGGTCTTCGGCAAGCTGCCCTTCACGATGGAGGGCATCCAGCTGGAGGTCGTGGGCGTCACCGACGCGGCCCGGGCCATGATCCTGGCCGCCGAACGCGGCCGCATCGGCGAGCGATACCTGATCTCCGAGCGGATGATCGCGTTGAAAGAGGTGGTCCGGATCGCGGCCGACGAGGCCGGGGTGCCGCCGCCGCGGCGCTCGATCTCCGTTCCGATGCTCTACGCCCTGGGTGCGCTGGGCGACCTGCGGGCCCGGCTCACCGGCAAGGACGCCGAACTCAGCCTCGCCTCGGTGCGCATGATGCGTGCCGAAGCGCCCGTCGACCACAGCAAGGCCGTGCGCGAATTGGGCTGGCAGCCTCGCCCGGTCGAGGAATCCATTCGCGAGGCGGCCCGCTTCTGGGCGGCGATGCGAAATGCCAAGGGTAAGAGCGCGACTCCCGGCTGAACGCCACGCCGATCGCCGTTCAGGATGCGCCGCGGCCCGTCGTGGGGGACTAGCCTCGGGCGGTATGCCGACCGCGCGAGTACCCGTCGATCTCACCGGGGCGCCCCAGACCATGCTGGCGACGTTCTACGCGAAGGCGCTGGACGCCGACTTCGACAAGCCGATCCTGGGCGATCGGTACGCCAAGGAGATCGTCGAGCGCATCGACTACGACTGGAAGAAGACCACCATCACGGCGCGGCGAGCGCCGTCGGTGACCACCCGGTCGGCGCACTTCGACGACTGGACGCGCAAATTCCTTGCCGCGCATCCGCGTTCGGCCGTGCTGCACCTGGGCTGCGGGCTGGACAGCCGGTTCTTCCGCGTGCAGCCGGGTCCGGACGTCGAGTGGTACGACGTCGACTACCCCGAGGTTGTCGCGCTGCGCACCCAGCTCTACCCGAGCCCCGATCACTACCGCGTCATCGCCGCCTCGGTCACCGACCCGGCATGGCTGGAAGACATCACCGCCGACCGTCCCACCCTGATGATCGGGGAGGGGCTGACCATGTACCTCACCGAGCGGGACGGCATCGCGCTGCTGCGCCGGGTGGTCGACCGATTCGGTTCCGGCGAGTTGCAGTTCGACGCGTTCAACTGGCTCGGGATCAAGTCGCAATGGCTCAACACGGTGGTGCGGCGGTCGGGATCCACGCTGCACTGGGCGATCAACGGGCCCGACGACATCGTCAACGCCGTGCCGGGGGTGCGGCTGCTGGCCTGGGAACGATGGTTCGAGTCCGACACCTTCGCGCGGTTGCCCCGCCCAACCCGAGTCCTGGGCAAGCTCATGGCGCAGGTTCAGGCGGCTGCGAACATGGCGCAATACCACCGCTACGCATTTGGCCCGGCCGAACGGGAAGGCTAGGCCACGGACGCGCGTTGAACGACTGATAGGCGCCTGAAGGAGGAACCACCATGGCCCACCCGGAAATCAAAGAACCCAACGCGGGGCACCCGATCACCATCGAGCCGACCAAGGGACGGGTGCAGGTGCGCGTCAATGGCGAGCTCGTCGCCGACACCACCGCCGCGCTGGAACTGCGTGAAGCCACTTTGCCTGCGGTGCAATACATTCCGATCGCCGACGTGGTACAGGATCGGCTCACCCGGACGGACACCAGCACGTACTGCCCCTTCAAGGGCGACGCCAGCTACTACAGCGTGACCACTTCGGCCGGTGACACCGTCGACGACGTGATCTGGACGTACGAGCAGCCGTATCCGGCGGTCGCGGCGATCGCCGGGCATGTGGCGTTCTACCCCAACAAGGCCGACATCAGCGTGCTAGCTCAGTAGGGGACCCACCCGGGAAGCGCGGTCGCCACCGCGCGGGTGTCGCTGTAGAGGCGCATCGAGACGATCAGCCCGTCGCGGGTGTCGAAGATGCAGACGAACGGGCTGTCGTACTCGACGCCGGCGGACGTGGTGCCGCTGGCCTGCGCCTCCACCACCACGGTCTCCCCCTCGTTGACGCAGCGCACCAGGTCGATGGTCAGTTCGAGCTCCTGTTTGCGTCGCTCCACCCCACGCCGAAACGCGTCCTTGTCACAGGACGTGCGGGTGTAGAGCGTCCAGTAGGTGAAGTCGTCGCTGAGCAGGGAGAAGCCCTCGTCCAGATCGCCGCCGTCGCTGGTGCTCTGCAGGAACATCCAGGCCAGTTCGCCCTGCGGGTCATCGAACGGCGTCATCACAACGCAATATTGACGTGGGACGCAGTTCACGGTCAATCACGGCAGTCGGGGAGTCATCAGGTGGAAAGCGCGCGCACGGTCGTGTTCCCCGGAGCCGTCAGCTTCGGGCACACGTTGGCGCCCCTTCGCCGCGGCCGGGGGGATCCGTGCTTCCGGACTCCCGGTGACGGCTCGATCTGGCGTACCAGCCTGCTACCCACCGGTCCGGTCACGGCCCGGATCAGCCGCGTCGCCCACAACGCCGCGCACGCGGTGGCGTGGGGCGGCGGCGCGCAGGAGTTCGTCGAGATGCTGCCCGCCCTGCTCGGTCTCGAGGACGACGACTCGGACTTCGTGCCGCACCATCCGACGGTTGCCGCCGCCCAGCAACGGGTGCCGCACCTGCGCCTGGGAAGAACCGGCCTGGTGCTGGAGGCGCTGATCCCGGCCATCATCGAGCAGCGGGTGCCCGGCGCCGATGCGTTTCGCGCATGGCGGGTGCTGGTGTCGAAGTACGGCACGCCGGCGCCGGGGCCGGCGCCCAACGGGATGCGCGTCATGCCGGCCGCGGAGGTCTGGAGATATATCCCGTCGTGGGAGTTTCATCGCGCCAACGTGGACCCGAGACGGGCGCAGGCGGTGGTGACCTGCGCGCGTCGGGCCTCCTCGGTGGAGCGGCTGGCGGGTGGGCCGGCCGGGCAGGCGCGTGCGGCGCTCATGTCGCTGCCGGGCGTGGGGGAGTGGACCGCCGCCGAGACGGCACAACGCGCCTTCGGTGACGCCGACGCCGTGTCGGTGGGCGACTACCACATCCCCAAGATGATCGGCTGGACGTTGCTGGGGCGGCCCGTCGACGACGCCGGCATGCTCGAACTGCTCGAGCCGATGCGCCCGCACCGCCAGCGCGTGGTCCGGCTCCTCGAGGCCAGCGGACTGGCGTACGAACCGCGCCGCGGGCCGCGGCTGCCGGTGCAGCAAATCCACTCACTTTGATCCGTCGCGTTTTTCACTATCGCCATCGGGTACCCAACGGGGCAGTAACCGTGTGTGAACCCCGTGGAAGGAAGCTAGGAAACAAGCGATGACTCAGTTCACGATTCCGGGATTGACCGACAAGCAGGCGGCGCGGCTCACCGAACTGCTGCAAAAGCAACTGAGCACCTACAACGATCTGCACCTGACGCTCAAGCACATTCACTGGAACGTGGTGGGCCCCAATTTCATCGGCGTGCACGAGATGATCGACCCGCAGGTGGATGCGGTCCGCGGGTTCGCCGACGATGTCGCCGAACGCATTGCGGCCCTTGGTGCTTCGCCGCAGGGTACTCCCGGCGCCATCATCAAGGACCGCTCGTGGGACGACTATTCGGTCGGCCGCGACACGGTCCAGGCCCACCTGGCCGCGCTGGATCTGGTGTACACCGGCGTGATCGAGGACATCCGCCAATACATCGACGAGACAGACGAACTCGACCAGGTGACCCAGGACCTGCTGATCGGGCAGGCGGGTCGGCTGGAGAAGTTTCAATGGTTCGTCCGGGCGCACCTGGAAAGCGCCGGCGGAGAGTTGGCTCACCAAGGCAAGAGCACCGAGAAGGACGCCGCAAGCAGCGCTCGTGGCAAATCCTGACGGTTATGCTAGTCACGGTGCTTGGAATCGGCTTTCCGCGAACCGTTTTTGGGGACTAGGACATTGATGCGGTCTCCGGCCGTGAGTTGCACGGCGGGTTGGGCGTCGACCAGCTGCCGGTTGTGCACTACGGATACCGGGAGGTGGCCCGCCGGCCAATCGAGGTCGTCGAGCGTGCGTCCGACCGCGGCCGAATCCGCCGCCAGAGTGTGCTCGATGATGCAGTATCCGTCGAGTTGACTTCGCGGATCGTGTTCGTTCTCGGGACTTTTCGGGTCCGCGGAGTCACCGCCGAGATTCGCGGCGGTGGGGCTGGGTTCGACACCTGTGACGTAGGCACTGACGGCGCGCAGCACGTTCTGGTTGGTCAGCCAACCCTGAACGCGGTGCGCGTTGGTATCGATCACCGGTAGTCCATCGCGGCCGTAGAGCACCAGCTGGCGCAGGGCCTGCGCGAGGCTGTCGTTGGCAAACAGCGCCTGCGGTTCCCGAATCCGGGTCACGGGGCCGAGGAGTTGTGTTCTGTCGTGGGTGGTGTCGCTTGTCGGGTGGGTCAGGTCCAGTGGAGTGGCAAATGGATGCATGGCCTCAGCGACCGTGAGGCCCGCAAAAGCGTGGGCGGGGGCGGGGCGATCGATGTCGATGCCCCGGCGTAGCAGCTTGGCGGTGTAGATGGTGCCGTAGGAAAGCCCGCGCGACACCGTGGTTCCCACGGCGACGGCCAGCATGACCGGCAATGTCAGGGTGAAGTCGCCGGTCATCTCGACCGTGCTGGCCAGCGCGGTGAGCGGGGCCCGGGCGGCGGAAGCGAATACCGCGCCCATGCCGACGATGGCATACAGCGCGGGATGTCCCACCGCAGTGCCGATGACGTGCTGGACGATCAGCCCGAACGCCATGCCGGAAGTAGCCCCCACGAACAACGACGGAGCGAACACGCCGCCGGAGCCGCCGATCCCGATGGTCAAGCTGCACGCCAGCATTTTGCCGCCGGCGAGGACCACCAGGAACCACAGAGCGTAATGGCCGGCAAAGGCGGCGTACATGACCGGGTAGCCCACCCCGTACAGCTGCGGCACGGCGAGCAACAGCAGGCCCAGCACCAATCCACCGACCGCCGGTCGCGCCCAGTCCGGGCGCTCGCCCCAGAGCCGATCACACAGATCCTCCGTCTTGTACAGGACGTTTTTGAACACGATGCCCAGCACCCCGGCGACCGCCGCAAGAAGGGCGATCAGCAAGTAATTGGCAATGTGATTGAGCTCGATGCCCTCGGGAAGCTTCGTGAGGAAAGGGGCGGAGCCGAAGAACACGCGGGCGATCACGTCGGCGACCATTGCCGAAAGCATGATGGTGAAGATCGCCTCGACCGAGAGTTCACGCAGGATCAGTTCGACGGCGAAGAACACCCCGGTGATCGGGGCGTTGAACGTTGCCGAGATGCCGCCGGCGGCGCCGCACGCCACCAGCACCCTTAGCCGATTCTCCGGCATCCGCACCCATTGACCGAAGCTTGATGCCAGCGCCGCACCGATCTGCACGATCGGCCCCTCCCGACCGACCGAGCCGCCGGTTCCGATGCACATCGCCGAGGCCAGCGCTTTCACCACCGTCACCTGCGGGCGGATGCGGCCGCCGTTCTCTGCGACGGCGATCATCACTTCCGGGACGCCGTGGCCACGCGCCTCGCGCGCGAACCGGCTGATCAGTGGCCCGTACAGCAACCCGCCGATAACGGGGATGACCGCGTAAAACGCGATCCCCAACCAGGGCAGGTGGTCGCTGGCCGCCCACCCCTGTTGGCCGAACTCGTCATGGCCGGTCGCCAGCCAGGTGAAGCCGAAGACCAGGTAGCGGAACGCGACCGCGCCGAGCCCGGCGCCGACCCCCACCACGATTGCCACGCAGAACAAGCCCAGTTGGTTCGCCCGCAGCCAGCTTGCGAGCTGTCCCGGAAACCCGGCCCCCGGCTTTCGCGTGCGGGCCGGGTGACCGGCTGATTTGTCCTGCCCCATGCCCGTCACCCTCCCCAGCGTTCTTTTCAATCGTTGCGTCGAAACCATGTTCGAAGGTCACCCGCACCCGCGACGAATATTTATGTCAGCAAATATTGCCCTATGGAACTATCGGCCGCCTGTTACGAGCCCCAGGAATAAGTGGACCTCAGTCCGGTTATATGGGGCATCCACCAAACGAGGAGCCCGATGCCTGCAATCACGGCTGACACCATGACCCTGCCGCGAGTGAGCGGCCCCGGCCCCGCGGATGCCGAGCGGGCCGTCCGATCGATCACCACCTGCCCGCGCGGCTACGAGGGCGAGGGTTTTCCGGTGGTGCGCGCCTTCGCGGGCGTCAGCACCGCCGCGCTCGACCCGTTCGTGCACATGGACCAGATGGGTGAGGTCGACTACCAACCGGGCGAGCCCAGGGGCACCGATTGGCATCCGCACCGCGGCTTCGAAACGGTGACCTACATGCTCGACGGGAAGTTCGCGCACCAGGACTCGCACGGTGGCGGCGGCCTGATCGCCGACGGCGCCACGCAGTGGATGACGGCCGGGTCCGGCATCCTGCACATCGAGACCCCGCCGGCCGAACTGGTCGACAGCGGCGGGCTCTTCCACGGCATCCAGTTGTGGGTCAACCTGCCGAAAAAGGACAAGTTCGCGCCCCCGCGCTATCAGGCCATCGAGGGTGGCGACGCTGCCCTGCTCGCCTCCGACGACGGCGGGGCGTTGGTCCGCATCATCGCCGGCGAGATCGACGGCCACCGGGGTCCGGGCATCACTCACACCCCGATCACCCTCGCCCACGCGACCATCGAGAACGGGGCCCGGCTCAACATCCCGTGGCGGCGCGATTTCAACGCGCTGGCCTACGTGCTGTCCGGCAGCGGGTACGTCGGTCCGGTCGCGCACCCGATCCGCCAGGGGCAGTTAGCGGTCCTGTCAGCCGGCGATCGGATCACGGTCGGCGCCCAGCGGGCACCGGATTCGAGCGGCCTGCCGGTCCGGGGCGCCATTGATGTGCTGCTTCTGGGCGGGCGGCCGATTCGCGAACCGGTATTCCACTACGGCCCTTTCGTGATGAACACTCGGGCGGAATTGATCGAGGCGCTAGAGGACTACCGAGCTGGAAAGTTTGGCACCATTCCGCCAAATGCGCTAATGCCGCACCGCGGGGGTGGCACACTTTAGCAATGCATCCCCGGGGGAATCGCAGGCCGGGGCGTCCGCCCGCCGCGAAAGCCGACGAGACGCGGCAGCGGATCATCCAAGCCGCCCGTCTGGTCTTCAGCGAGCGCGGCTACGACGGCGCGACGTTCCAGGCCATTGCGGCGCGCGCCGACCTTACCCGACCGGCGATTAACCATTATTTCTCGAGCAAACGAGCGCTTTATCGCGAAGTTATGGACGAGACAAATGAATTCATCATCGGAGCAGGAATTAAACAGGCCGAAGGCGAGACGGGGCTGGTAGCACGGCTGACGGCGTTCATCTCCGCGGCTGTTAAAGCGAATTCGGAAAATCCCGCCGGTTCGGCGTTCATTATCGGCGGCGTACTCGAATCGCAGCGGCATCCGGAGTGGAGCGCAACCGAAAATGATTCCGTGCGGGTGGCGCGAGAATTTCTGATGCGCGAAGTGAACGAGGCGATCGAGCGCGGCGAGGTCGTCGCCGACATCGATGCGTCCGCGTTGGTCGAATCACTGCTCGTGGTGATCTCGGGGGTGGGCCTGTACGCGGGTTACATCAAGAGCTATAAGGAAATGCTGGCTGTCACAGGGATGCTGCGCCAGCTCCTGGAAGGCGCGCTCTGGCGGCCGGAGGCCTAGCCCCTTCGACGCAGTGAAGTTGCGCACAAAGCGTATAGGCTAACTAACTTATCCCGGTACCATGGTCGGGATATGACTGACCTGGATGCCTCGCCACCGCCTTCCGTACGGTCTGCCGGCGACAGCTGGACCATCACCGAACTCGTCGGCGCCACCGCGCTGGGCGTCGCCGCGTCGCGCGCGGCCGAGACCGCCGGACCCGATCCGCTGATCCGCGACGAGTTCGCGCGCCTGCTGGTGTCGTCGGCCGGACCGGCGTGGGCCCGGTTGGCCGACCCTGAGCTCGGCTGGCTCGACGGTGATCAGCACGGCCAGCGCGCGCATCGGTGCGGCATCGACTACCAAGCCGTGCGCACCCACTTCTTCGACGAGTACTTCGCCGGGGCCGTCGACGCAGGCATCCGCCAGGTGGTGATCTTGGCCGCCGGCCTCGACTCCCGGGCCTACCGGCTGGACTGGCCGACCGGCACCACGGTCTACGAGATCGACCAGCCCCAGGTGCTCGAGTACAAGGCGGGCATCCTGCAGCAGCACGGCGCCGTGCCCACCGCAATCCGGCACCCCGTCGCGGTGGACCTGCGCGACGACTGGCCCGCGGCCCTGACCGCCGCCGGGTTCGACCGCACGCGGCCCACCGCGTGGCTGGCCGAAGGCCTGCTCCCGTACCTGCCCAGCGACGCCCAGGACCGGCTGTTCGAGATGTTCACCGCGCTGAGCGCACCCGGCAGCCAGGTCGCGATCGAGATGTTCGGCATGAACTCGCGCAGCAACTCGCAGCGCTGGCTGCGGATGCGGGAGCGGCTCGGCCTGGACGTCAACGTCCAGGCGCTGACGTACCACGAGCCGGACCGTTCGGACGCCGCGGCGTGGCTGGCCGAGCACGGCTGGCAGGTGCACAGCGTGAGTAACCGCGACGAGATGGCCCGGCTGGGGCGTCCAGTGCCCGACGACCTGACCGACGAGGCGGTCCGCAGCACCCTGTTGCGGGCGCGTCTCGGCACGCCCACCGCCTGACCGAGGATCGATCCAAGGAGCAACGCCATGAGTTCACTGCGCACGCACGACGACACCTGGGACATCAAGAGCAGCGTCGGCACCACCGCGGTGATGGTCGCCGCGGCGCGGGCCATCGAGACCGAGCAGCCCGACGCGCTGATCCGCGACCCCTACGCCCGGCTGCTGGTCAACAACGCCGGCGCCGAGGTGCTCTGGGAGGCCATGCTCGACCCGGAGGTCGTGGCCAAGATCGAAGCCATCGACGAAGAATCCGCCGCCCGGATCCAGCACATGCGCGGCTACCAGGCGGTGCGGACCCACTTCTTCGACGAGTACTTCGCGAACGCCGTCGCCGCCGGGATCCGGCAGGTGGTGATCCTCGCGTCGGGTCTGGATTCGCGGGCGTACCGCCTCGACTGGCCGGCCGGCACCACCGTCTACGAGATCGACCAGCCCCAGGTGCTGGACTACAAGACCACGACGCTGGCCGAAAGCGGCGCCACGCCGTCGGCCGACCGCCGCGAGGTGGCGATCGACCTGCGCGAGGACTGGCCGACCGCGCTGCGCGCCGCCGGCTTCGACCCCGCCCGGCCCACCGCCTGGCTGGCGGAGGGATTGCTGATGTACCTGCCCGCGGAAGCCCAGGACAAGCTGTTCACGCAGATCGGCGAGCTCAGCCCGGCGGGCAGCCGCGTCTCCGCCGAGACCGCACCCATGCACGCCGAGGAGCGGCGCCAGCAGATGCGCGAACGGTTCAAAAAGGTGGCCGACCAGCTCGGCCTCGAGGAGACCGTCGACGTCGGCGAGCTGATGTACCGCGACGAGCACCGTGCGAACCTCGCCGACTGGCTCAACGAGCACGGCTGGCGCGCCACGGCGCAGAACTCGATCGACGAGATGCACCGCCTGGGTCGTGGGGTGCAGAGTTCCGAAATCGACGAAGACCGGGACGCCTTCTCCGACTTCGTCATCGCCGAGCGCCTGTAGCGGCCCGCACCGGCTCGTCGACCGTCCGTTGGCTCGCGGCTCCGGTTACCGGGAATTCGCCTGGTCATCGGGGACAATGGTCACTCATTATGGCCAGTGGCGGATCGGGGCGATCGCACCGTTGGGTGCTGCTCAAGGGCCGCCTGGTCGCCAGCATCGCGTCGGCTTTCGTCATGGCCATCACCGGCGTCGGCTGGACGGGCTACCACACCGCGCTGGGCAGGATCATCATCTCCCACGCGCTGCCCCATGCGGCGACGACGCTGGACGGCAACCAGAACATCCTGCTGATGGGCTTGGACAGCAGGTTGGATCAGAACGGTCAGCCGCTGCCCCAGGAGATCTACGACGCGCTGCACGCCGGTGACGAAAGCTCGGGCGGCTACAACGCGAATGTCCTTATCGTCGTGCATCTTTCGGACGGTGACGGGCCCGTCACCGCGATCTCGATTCCGCGCGACGACTACGCGGAGCTACCGGGCTGCCCGGGGTCGGTCTGCGCCGGCAAGATCAAGCAGGCCTACGGGCTGGCCTATCAGCAGTCGCTGAATTCGCAGGCGGCCGGGAAATCGGGTGGGGCGGGCGCCACCAATCTGGCGGCCCGCGAGCAGACCGCCCGCGAGGCTGGGCGCAAGGCCGAAATCAGCGCCGTCAACGACTTTCTGGGGATCTCCGTCGACCACTTCGTCGAGATCACGCTGGGCGCGTTCTTTCAAATCGCCAAGGCCGTCGAGCCGATCACGGTGTGCCTCAACGCCGACACGCGGGACAGCTATTCGGGTGCCGACTTCCATCAGGGGGTGCAGCGCATCGACGCCGCGGACGCGATGGCCTTCGTGCGGCAGCGCCGCGACGAAAACGACGGCTCCTTCACCGATTTCGACCGGACGCGACGGCAGCAGGCGTTCCTGGTGTCGTTGGTCCAGGCGGCTCGCAGCGGTGGTGCGCTGTCCAGCGTGAGCGGGCTGCGTAAGCTGCTGCAGGTCGCCCGAGACAACGTCGCCGTCGACGACGGGCTCGACATCATGGAATTGGCCTCGCGGGCCTCGCAATTGAGTGAGCGGCCGCTGTCGCTGTACACCCTGCCCATCTCCGGCTTCGGCAAGGACGCCAACGGGTCCGACATCAACCAGGTCGACCTTCCGACGATCCGGCGCATCGTCAACGAGCGGTTTATGTCCGACACGCCGGTCGCGCTCGAGGCCGCGTCACCGGCCACCCAGCCGGCACCCGTGCTGACCGAACCCGTGATCCTCGACGTCGTCAACGCGGCCGCACGGGACGGACTCGCGGCCGCCATCGAGGAGGCCTTCGCGGCCCGCGGCTTCACCCGCGGCAGCGCCACGACCGCGGCGGCCCCGGCCGACGACAGCGCCATCGAATACGGCCCCGGGGCGGACCGCGGCGCGCAGCTCCTGGCCGACCAGCTGCATGTGCCCGCGACGGCGAACGGCGCCGTGGCCGCGGGCACCGTGCGGCTGACGGTGGGGACGGGGTTTCCCGCGGCGGACTACCTCGCCCACCCCGGCGCGACGACCGACCCGTCGGGGTCCGGGCAGGTGAGTGCCGTCGCCGCCACCGGCACCGGCGACCGCGCCCCGGCGCCGACCGACCTCAGCCAGATGACCGCGGCGAAGGTGCCCTGCGTCAAGTAACCGCGCCGCAACCGCGGTGGTACTGCCCGGCGAGACCGGGGTTGGCCGGATCCTTCCTATTGCTCTCCCAACCGGATGGTTAGTATCGCGGTTATCACCGATGAGCGGCCGCCTTGCAGCGGGACTCTGCTCGGGAAGGACAATGATGACCACCGAATCGGTTGCATCGCAGACATCGCTCGCCAAGGACTCCACCAACGGGGCGGCTGCGGCCGACGTCCCCGCCACGGTTGCCCGCCTTCGTCAGACCTTCGCCACCGGACGTACCCGCGACGTCGAATGGCGCAAGCGGCAGCTGCTGCAACTGGCGAAGCTGATGGAGGAGAACGAGGCCGCGATCGCCGCCGCGCTCGCCGAAGACCTGGACCGCAGCCCCTTCGAGGCCTACATCGCTGACATCGCCACCACCGCCGGCGAAGCCAAGTACGCGGCCAAGAAGGTGCGGAGGTGGACCCGCCGCAAGTACCAGCTGCTGGAGGTGCCGCAACTTCCCGGCCGCGGTTGGATCGAGTACGAGCCCTACGGCACCGTGTTGATCATCGGCGCCTGGAACTACCCGTTCTATTTGACCCTGGGTCCGGCCGTCGGAGCGATCGCCGCCGGAAACGCCGTCATCCTCAAGCCGTCCGAGATCGCGGCGGCGTCCGCGCACCTGATGGCCGAGCTGGTGCCGAAGTATCTCGACAAGGACGCCATCGCGGTGGTCGAGGGCGACGGCGCGACGAGCCAGGAGCTCATCGCCCAAGGCTTGGACCGCGTGCTGTTCACCGGCGGCACCGAGATCGGCCGCAAGGTCTACGAGGGCGCGGCACCGCACCTGACGCCCTGCACTCTGGAGCTCGGCGGCAAGAGCCCGGTCATCGTCGCCGCCGACGCCGACGTGGAGGTGGCGGCCAAGCGGATCGCCTGGATGAAACTGCTCAACGCCGGACAGACCTGTGTGGCACCCGATTACGTCCTGGCGGACGCCACGATTCGCGATGAACTGGTCGATAAGATCGGTGCCGCCATCACCAAATTCACCTCGGACAAGCCGGGCGGCATGCGGGTGGTCAATCAGCGCCAATTCGACCGGATCAGCGGTTACCTGTCCAGCGGAGACGGCAAGGTCACCGTCGGCGGGGCCTGCGACGCGTCGAACCTGCGCATCCAGCCCGCCGTCGTGGTGGACCCCGACCCGAACGGGCGGCTGATGCAGAACGAGATCTTCGGTCCCGTCCTGCCGGTGGTCACCGTCCAAAACCTGGACGAGGCAATACGTTTCGTGAACTCAAGGCCCAAGCCGCTGTCGGCCTACCTGTTCACCAAGCGGCGCGAGACGCGCGAGCGGGTGATCAAGGAGGTGCCGGCCGGCGGCATGCTGGTCAACCACATCGCCTTCCAGGTGTCGACGGCCAAGCTGCCGTTTGGTGGGGTCGGCGCTTCGGGGATGGGGGCCTACCACGGCCGCTATGGCTTCGAGGAGTTCAGCCACCGCAAGTCGGTGTTGACCAAACCCACTCGGCCCGACCTGTCGAGCTTCATCTACCCTCCGTACACCGAACGGGCCTTCAAGATGGCCCGCCGAATGTTCTGACCCTGGTTTCACCGAAACCGTTGCAACACTGAGTTTTTCACAGCAGAGAGGAAACGTATGCCCGGAGTGCAGGATCGCGTCATCGTCGTCACCGGAGCCGGTGGAGGCCTGGGCCGTGAGTACGCCCTGACCCTCGCCAAGGAGGGCGCCAGCGTCGTCGTCAACGACCTCGGCGGTTCGCGTGACGGCACCGGCGCCGGCCATAACATGGCCGACCAGGTGGTCCAGGAGATCAAGGACGCCGGCGGGCGGGCGGTCGCCAACTACGACAGCGTCGCCGAACCCGAGGGCGCCGAGAACATCATCAAAACCGCGCTCGACGAATTCGGCGCCGTGCACGGCGTGGTCAGCAACGCCGGCATCCTGCGCGACGGCACCTTCCACAAGATGTCCTTCGAGAACTGGGACGCCGTGCTCAAGGTGCACCTCTACGGCGGCTACAACGTCATCCGCGCCGCCTGGCCGCACTTCCGTGAGCAGAGCTACGGCCGCGTCGTCGTGGCCACCTCCACCAGCGGACTGTTCGGTAACTTCGGCCAAACCAACTACGGCGCAGCCAAACTCGGCCTCGTCGGCCTGATCAACAGCCTGGCGCTGGAGGGTGCGAAGTACAACATCCACGCCAACGCGGTCGCCCCGATCGCCGCCACCCGCATGACCGAGGACATCCTGCCCAAGGAGGTGCTCGAGAAGCTGACCCCCGAATACGTCGCACCCGTGGTGGCCTACCTGTGCACCGAGGAAAACCCGAACAGCGCTTCGGTTTTCGTCGTCGGTGGCGGCAAGGTGCAGCGCGTCGCGCTGTTCCAGAACGCGGGCGTCAACTACGACAAGCCGCCGACGGTGGAGGACATCGCCTCGCAGTGGGGCGAGATCACCGACCTGTCCGCGGCGAAGCAGGCGGACTTCAAGCTGGGCTGAGCCAGCCGCGACCGGGTGGTCAGCGAGTCAGGCGAGCAGTTCGCCGCGCAGGCGTTCGACGTCCGCCTCGCTGACACCCGCGTCGCTTAAATAGGCGTCCAGGGACCCGAATTCGTCGTCGATCGTTTGGCGCGCGGCGTCCAGGTATTCCGGACGCACGCCGAGGACTCCGTCGGACAGCCGCGCCTCGGTGAACGTCATGACTTCCGGGGTGAGTTCGACGTCGGAGCGCTGCTTGATCATCTCGGAGATGTGGTCTCGGAGTTGGGGGACCGCGGCGTTGCTGCGCAGGTAGTCGGCGATGATGGTGTCGCGGTCGACGCCGAGCACTTCCAGCACCGTCGCGATCACGAAACCGGTCCGATCTTTGCCCGCGAAGCAGTGCGTGAGCACCGGGCGCCCGGCACCCAGCAGCGAAAAGACTTGCCGCACAGCACGTTGCGCCCCGTTGCGGGTCGGAAACTGCCGGTACTCGTCGATCATGTGACGAACGGCGGCCTCGTTGACGGCCTCGTCGGATTGGTTCGGGTCGCCTTCGAACAGCCGACGGAACGCGTGCTCGTGCGGGGCCTCGTTGTCGGTCGGTGCATCGTCGCCGAGGTCGGGAAGGGGCAGCCGGTGGATCTCGACGCCGTCGGGGACCAGCCCCGGGCCGCGCCGGGCGACTTCCTGGTTCGCGCGCAGGTCGGCGACATCGGTGATGCCCAGCTCGAGCAGCGTTGCGCGTCCGGCGTCGTCGAGCCGGCTCAGCTCACCGGACCGGAACAGCCGCCCGGGCCGAAGCGCGCTCGCGCCGTCGGCGACGTCGCGAAAGTTCCACGCGCCGGACAGTTCTCGCAACGCCTCGGTCATCCTGCGGTGACCGCCGCGGCGAAGGCCGACTGTTCGCGGCCGATCTCGGTGCGCGCGATGGTCCGCATGTGCACCTCGTCGGGTCCGTCGAAGATGCGCATGGCGCGGTGCCAGCCGTAGAGGCGGGCCAGCACCGTGTCGTCGCTGACGCCGGCGGCGCCGTGTACCTGGATGGCGCGGTCGATGACGTCGCACGCGACCTGCGGTGCCACCGCCTTGATCTGCGAGACCAACAGGTGGGCGGCCTTGTTGCCGTGCTGATCGATGGTCCACGCCGCTTTTTCGCACAGCAAGCGGGCCTGGTCGATCTCGTTGCGGGACTTCGCAATTGCTTGCTGCACCAGACCCTGGTCGGCCAGCGGCCGGCCGAAGGCGATGCGGTTGTTCGCGCGGTGCACCATCAGCGCCAGCGCACGTTCGGCGCCGCCGAGCGCGCGCATGCAGTGGTGGATGCGGCCCGGGCCCAGCCGGGCCTGGGCGATCGCGAAGCCGCCGCCCTCCTCACCGAGCAGATTGGTGGTTGGTACCCGCACGTTGTCGTAGATGATCTCGCAGTGCCCGTGCTGGTCCTGCCAGCCGAACACCGACGTCGAGCGCACCACCGTCACGCCCGGGGTGTCCATCGGCACCAGCACCATCGACTGCTGCTGGTGACTCGCGGCGTCGGGGTTGGTGCGGCCCATCACGATCAGGATCTTGCAGCGCGGGTCGGCCGCGCCCGAGGTCCACCATTTACGGCCGTTGATGACGTAGTCGGCGCCGTCGCGCACGATCGACGTCTCGATGTTGCGGGCGTCGCTGCTGGCGACCGCCGGCTCGGTCATCGAGAACGCGCTGCGGATCTCGCCCGCCAACAACGGCTCCAGCCACTGCTTGCGCTGCTCCTCGGTGGCGAACAGGTGCAGGGTCTCCATGTTCCCGGTGTCCGGCGCCGCGCAGTTGACCGCCTCGGGCGCGAGCTCCAGGCTCCAGCCGGTGAGCTCGGCCAGCGGGGCGTACTCGAGGTTGGTCAACCCCGACTCGGCCGGCAGGAACAGGTTCCACAGGCCCCGCTCTTTGGCCTTGACCTTGAGGTCCTCGATGACGGGCGGGACCGTGTGATCGTGTGGGCCGGCTTCTTCGCGGTATTTGTCGTATTCGGCCTCGGCCGGAAAGACGTACTCGGTCATGAAGTCGGACAGTCGCTTGTGGTAGTCGATGGCTTTGGCCGACATCGCGAAGTCCATGCCCGTCACGATAGGACACGTGTCGAGTCGCCGGGTTTCCGGTCGTCAGCGCGGTGCTTACGCCGGGGTGAAAGCGCGCCGGCGGGGCGGCACGATAGAGGCATGAGTGAAGCCCGCCCCCCGTTCCCGCCGTTCACCCGGGAAACCGCGATCCAGAAAGTGCAGGCGGCCGAGGACGCCTGGAACACCCGCGATCCCCACCGCGTCAGCCTGTCCTACACCGTCGATTCGCAGTGGCGCAATCGCGACGAACACGTCGTGGGCCGCGACGAGATCGTGGCGTTTCTGACCCGCAAGTGGCAGCGCGAACTGGATTACGCACTGCGCAAGAGCCTTTGGGACTTCCACGACAACCGCATCGCGGTGCGGTTCCAGTACGAGTGCCGCGACGCGTCCGGCCAGTGGTATCGCAGCTACGGCAACGAGCTGTGGGAGTTCACCGAGTCCGGACTGATGGCGCGGCGCGAAGCCAGCATCAACGACGTGCCGATCGAGCAATCGCAGCGGCGCTACTTCGGGCCCCGACCGGAGTCCGAACACGGCCACGACATCCCGCTTTGGTAGCAACAACGCCGGCTTGTGACCTCACAACGGTGCGGGCGCTACTGCGTCGCGCGGCGGCGGCGAACCATCGACCGGAGCGTCGATCGCCTTCGGCCGGGGTATCCCGCCTTGGGTCGCCGGAGCCGTTGACGCGTCCATGGTGAAACCTGGTTAAGGTAGCGAAGCGCGCGGCCGAGCCGACGCCACGTCCATCGGCAGGGACAGTACGGGAAAGTACGGAAAGTAGATGTACGCGCCATGACAAATGCGCAGACGACGGTAGGAGTGGTCGCCGAATCCGGCCCCGACGAGCGGCGGGTCGCGCTGGTGCCGAAGGCGGTCGCGTCGCTGGTGAACAGCGGCGTGGCGGTGGTGGTCGAATCCGGCGCGGGGGAGCGGGCGTTGCTGCCCGACGCGCTCTACACCGAGGCCGGGGCCAGCATCGGCGACGCGTGGGCCGCCGACGTGGTGGTCAAGGTCGCGCCGCCGACCCAGGCCGAGGTCGCCAAGCTGCACAGCGGTCAGACGCTGATCGGTTTCCTCGCGCCGCGCAACGCCGAGAACTCGATCGGCGCGCTGAAGCAGGCGGGCGTGCAGGCGTTCGCGCTCGAGGCCATCCCGCGGATCTCGCGGGCCCAGGCGATGGACGCGCTGTCGTCGCAGGGCAACGTGGCCGGTTACAAGGCGGTGCTGCTGGCGGCCTCGGAGTCCACCCGGTTCTTCCCGATGCTGACGACGGCGGCCGGCACCGTGAAGCCGGCCACCGTGCTGGTGCTCGGCGTCGGGGTGGCCGGGCTGCAGGCGCTGGCGACGGCCAAACGGCTGGGCGCCCGTACCACCGGTTACGACGTCCGGCCCGAGGTGGCCGACCAGGTGCGCTCGGTGGGCGCGCAGTGGCTCGACATCGGAATCGACGCCTCCGGCGAGGGTGGCTACGCCCGTGAGCTGACCGACGAGGAGCGCGCCCAGCAGCAGAAGGCTTTGGAGAAGGCGATCAGCGGCTTCGACGTCGTGATCACCACGGCGCTGGTCCCCGGACGCCCGGCGCCACGCCTGGTCACCGCGGCGGCGGTGGAGGCGATGAAGCCCGGCAGCGTGGTGGTGGACCTGGCCGGCGAGACCGGCGGCAACTGCGAGCTCACCGAGCCCGGCCAGACCGTCGTCAAGCACGACGTCACCATCGCGTCGCCGCTGAACCTGCCGGCCACCATGCCCGAGCACGCCAGCGAGCTCTACAGCAAGAACATCACCGCACTGCTGGACCTGCTGCTCACCGACGGCAAGCTGGCCCCCGACTTCGACGACGAGGTCGTCGCGGACTCCTGCGTGACGCGGGACTGAGAGGACTACATGTACGACGAGCTATTGGCCAACCTGGCAATCCTGGTGCTGTCCGGATTCGTCGGGTTCGCGGTCATTTCCAAGGTGCCCAACACGCTGCACACGCCGCTGATGTCGGGCACCAACGCCATCCACGGCATCGTGGTGCTGGGCGCGCTGGTGGTGTTCGGCTCGGTCGAGCACCCCTCGCTGGCGGTGCAGATCATCCTGTTCGTCGCGGTGGTGTTCGGAACCCTGAACGTCATCGGCGGGTTCATCGTCACCGACCGGATGCTGGGCATGTTCAAGGGCAAAAAGAAGCCGCTGCCCGCCAAGGCCGAGAGCACGGAAGCGCCGGCCGCCAAATGAATTACCTGGTTATCGGCCTCTACATCATCTCGTTCGCCCTCTTCATCTACGGCCTGATGGGCCTGACCGGACCCAAGACGGCGGTGCGCGGCAACCTGATCGCCGCGGTCGGCATGGCGCTGGCGGTGGTGGCGACCCTGATCAAGATCCGCCACACCGACCAGTGGGTGCTGATCATCGCCGGCCTGGTGGTGGGCGTCGTGCTCGGCGTCCCGCCCGCCCGCTACACCAAGATGACGGCCATGCCGCAGCTGGTGGCGTTCTTCAACGGCGTCGGCGGCGGCACGGTCGCGCTGATCGCGCTCGCGGAATTCATTGAGACGCAAGGTTTTTCGGCCTTCCAGCACGGCGAGTCGCCGACCGTGCACATCGTGGTGGCCTCGCTGTTCGCCGCGGTCATCGGGTCGATCTCGTTCTGGGGATCGATCATCGCGTTCGGCAAGCTGCAGGAGATCATCTCCGGATCGCCGATCGGCTTCGGCAAGGCGCAGCAGCCGATCAACCTGCTGCTGCTGGCCGGGGCGGTGGCCGCGGCCGTCGTCATCGGCCTGCACGCGCATCCGGGCACCGGCGGCGCGCCGCTCTGGTGGATGATCGGGCTCCTCGCCGCCGCGGGCGTGCTGGGCCTGATGGTGGTGCTGCCCATCGGCGGCGCCGACATGCCGGTGGTCATCTCGCTGCTGAACGCGATGACCGGGCTCTCGGCCGCGGCCGCGGGACTGGCGCTGAACAACACCGCGATGATCGTCGCGGGCATGATCGTCGGCGCGTCCGGTTCGATCCTGACCAACCTGATGGCCAAGGCCATGAACCGCGCGATCCCCGCGATCGTCGCCGGCGGCTTCGGCGGCGGCGGGATCGCGCCGAGCGGCGGCGACAGCGGCGACAAGACCGTCAAGGCCACCTCGGCCGCCGACGCCGCGATCCAGATGGCCTACGCCAACCAGGTGATCGTGGTGCCCGGCTACGGCCTCGCGGTCGCCCAGGCCCAGCACGCGGTCAAGGACATGGCGGCGCTGCTGGAAGACAAGGGCGTGGAGGTCAAGTACGCCATCCATCCGGTCGCCGGCCGGATGCCGGGCCACATGAACGTGTTGCTGGCCGAGGCCGAGGTCGACTACGACGCCATGAAGGACATGGACGATATCAACGACGAGTTTGCCCGCACCGACGTCGCGATCGTCATCGGCGCCAACGACGTCACCAACCCGGCGGCCCGCAACGACGCGTCCAGCCCGATCTACGGCATGCCGATCCTCAACGTGGACAAGGCCAAGTCGGTGATTGTGCTCAAGCGGTCGATGAACTCCGGTTTCGCGGGCATCGACAACCCGCTGTTCTACGGCGAGGGCACCAGCATGCTGTTCGGCGACGCGAAGAAATCGGTGACCGAGGTCGCCGAGGAACTCAAAGCGCTGTAACAGCGGAAAAAGCGCCGCTGCGCTGGGCGGTTAGACGGGCGGGTACGCCGGCGGCGGGTAGCCGTTTCCGTCGGTGACCCCACGCAAGCCCCAGGTCAGGTACCGCATGAAGAACTCGATCTCGTCGCTTCCGTCGTAATCCGGACTCGGATCCATCGGCCCCACCTCTCGACTCATCGCGTTCGATCAGGAGTCTAGTCGCATACGCCTGCACGTGACACCCGGCGTTTTGCTTAAACTGTCCAACCAGTTAGTTGATAGCTGTTCTGGGCCGCACCGCCCCTGGCCTGGCCATACCGACGATAGTGAGAACAGATGCCCACCGACAGCATCACCCCGAACGGGCTGACCCGGCGCGAAGAGCTGCTGGCGGTTGCCACCAAGCTGTTTGCTGCGCGCGGCTATCACGGCACCCGGATGGACGATGTGGCCGACGTGATCGGGCTGAACAAGGCGACGGTCTACCACTACTACGCCAGCAAGTCGTTGATCCTGTTCGACATCTACCGCCAGGCCGCCGAGGGCACGCTGGCCGCCGTGCACGACGACCCGTCCTGGACGGCGCGCGAGGCCCTCTACCAGTACACCGTCCGGCTGCTCACCGGCATCGCCAGCGATCCGGAACGGGCCGCGGTGTACTTCCAGGAGCAGCCCTACATCACCGAATGGTTCACCAGTGAGCAGGTCGCCGAGGTCCGGGAGAAGGAAGCCCAGGTCTATCACCACGTGCACGGCCTGATCGACCGCGGCATCGCCAACGGCGAGTTCTACCCGTGCGACTCGCACGTGCTGGCGCTGGGCTACATCGGCA
>NZ_LZLL01000631.1:0-2013 GCF_001669335.1 Mycobacterium sp. 1245852.3
GTGCCGACCTTGCCCTCGGCGGCGGCGGTCTGCTCGCTGCCCATGGTGGCCCCCATGAACACGCCGTGCTGCCAGTCGCGGGCCTGGGTCACCAGCGGGACCGTGGTCTTGCGGCGGGCGCCGAACAGGATGCCGGAGATCGGCACGCCCTGCGGGTCGTCCCACTCGGGCGCCAGGATGGGGCACTGCGACATCGGGGTGCAGTAGCGCGAGTTGGGGTGGGCGGCCTTCTCGCCGGAATCCGGCGTCCAGTCGCGGCCCTTCCAGTCGATCAGGTGCTGCGGCTCGCCCTCCAGGCCCTCCCACCACACGTCGTTGTCGTCGGTGAGCGCCACGTTGGTGAAGACGGTGTTGCCGCCCTCGATGGTGCGCATGGCGTTGGGGTTGGACTTCCAGTTCGTGCCCGGCGCGACGCCGAAGAAACCGAACTCGGGGTTGACCGCGTACAGGCGGCCGTCCTTGCCGAACCGCATCCAAGCGATGTCGTCGCCGAGCGTCTCGGCGCGCCAGCCCGGAATGGTCGGCTGCAGCATCGCCAGGTTGGTCTTACCGCACGCCGACGGGAACGCCGCGGCGAAGTAGTAAGCCTTGTTCTCCGGGGAGATGAGCTTGAGGATCAGCATGTGCTCGGCGAGCCAGCCCTCGTCGTGGGCCATCGCCGAGGCGATGCGCAGCGAGTAGCACTTCTTGCCCAGCAGGGCGTTGCCGCCGTAACCCGAGCCGTAGCTCCAGATCTCCCGGGTCTCCGGGAAATGGGTGATGTACTTGGTGTCGTTGCACGGCCACGGCACGTCCTTCTGCCCCGGCTCCAGCGGTGCGCCGACCGAGTGCAGCGCCTTGACGAAGAACCCGTCGTCGCCGATCTTCTCCAGCGCGGCCTTGCCCATCCGGGTCATCACCTTCATCGAGATGACGACGTACTCCGAGTCGGTGATCTCCACACCCAGCTTCGGGTCGTCGGCGCCCAGCGGGCCCATGCAGAACGGCACCACCCACATGGTCCGGCCGCGCATGCAGCCCCGGTACAGCTCGGTCATCGTGGACCGCATCTCCGACGGGTCCATCCAGTTGTTGGTCGGCCCGGCGTCGATCTCACGCTCGGAACAGATGTAGGTCCGCGACTCCACCCGCGCCACGTCGGACGGGTCGGACAGCGCCAGGTAGGAGTTGGGGTGCTTCTTCTCGTTGAGCTTCTTCAGCGTGCCCGCCTCGACCAGCTGGGCCGCCAGCCGGTGGAACTCCTCGTCGGAGCCGTCAGCGAAAACCACCCGATCGGGCTGGGTGAGCTCGGCGACCTCCTGCACCCATGACAGCAGGCCCTGGTGATTCGTGGGTGCTGTGTCCAAACCGGGAATGGTCGCTGAGGTCATCGAACTCTCCTGGATCTTCTGCGTATCGGGCTCGTGCTGCTCGCTATGCTCTCGCCCACACAATTAAGGAATTGGTGGCGTTAACTACAGGTTATCGTGAGGATCTTGTCGGGTGAGTCTCGGGCAGGTATAAGCCTTCTCACAACAACGATTCAGAAGGTCCCGACGGGTCGCCATCTTCGCTCCTCGAAACGGGTTTTTCGGTGTCGTCAGCGCCACCCTCTTCGGCGTGACTTTCGTCCTCTCGTATACCCGGTTCTCCCAGTTCTGCACGCACCGCCGCCAGCGCGGCCGTCACCGCCGGCATCTCCCGATCCCGCGCCGCCGCGGCCCGCGCGGCGGCCAGGGCGTGCTCGCGCAGTTCGGCGTCGATGACGCCGACGGCGGCCGACACCTGGGCGTTCTCGGCCTCGTCCTGGGCCAGCAGCCCTTTGCTCAGCACCGACTCGGCGACCAGCACGCGGGTGGCGACCAGCTCCTCGACGACCGACTGCAGCGCGGCCGTCACGTCACCCGTCCAGCGGTCCAGCAGCGACCGGTCGTGCAGCAACGCCCGGATGTTGATCACCATGTAGGTGAGCGCCAGCGAGATCGCCACGCATGCCAGGGCCGCGACGACGGCCAGCGCCGGGTTCAGCCGCGA
>NZ_LZLL01000632.1:0-1256 GCF_001669335.1 Mycobacterium sp. 1245852.3
CGCCGACCAGTACGTGCGCGTGGTGGCGCGCCGCGACGACGGCGTGGTGATCCGCGGCGCGAAACTTCACATCAGCGCGGCACCGTTCGCCCATCACCTGATGGTGATGCCGACCAAGTCGATGAAGCCAGGGGAGGAGGACTACGCGATCGCGTGCGCGGTACCGGTCAACGCCCCGGGGGTGCACGTCATCAGCCGCACCGTGCAAGCCCGCGGCGGGGACGAGCGCGACTACCCGGTGAGCGCGCGGCGCAGCATGCCGGACGGGTTCGTGATCTTCGACGACGTGTTCGTCCCGACCGAGCACGTGTTCCTCGATGGCGTTGCCGCACAGGCCGGCATCTTCGCGCACTCGCTGGGCCTGTGGGAGCGCCTCGGCGGCACCGCGGTGATGGTGGAACAGGCCGACGAGATGGTGGGCCTGGCGCAGTTGATGGCCGAAGCCAATGGGACCGCACGGGTGTCACACATCCGGGAGAAGATCGACGAGATGATGATCCATGCCACCAACTTGCGGGCCGGCATGGAGGCCGCGATCAGCAACGCCCACACCACGCCCGAGGGCTACTACTATCCCGACGACCTGTACACGAACGCGACCAAATACCTAGGCGCGGCGAACTTCAATTTGATGGTCCGGCATCTGCACGACATCGCCGGCGGCGGGGTGATCACCACACCGTCGATGGCGGACCTGGACAACCCGGACATCGGCCCCCAGTTGCGCAAATACCTGACCGGAGCGGCCGACGTGTCCGGCGACGCCCGCGCCAAGCTGTTCCACGCCATCCGCGACACCACCGCCGATTCGTACGGCGGCTGGCACCTGGTGACCAACGTGCAATCCGGCGGCGGACTGTTCGCACAGCGGCTCGTGACGCGCAAGCACTACGACATGGAACGCGCCAAGCGCCTGGCGCGGCACGCCGCCGCCCTGGACTGAGCGCCCATCCCGCCGTGCCGTTGATCGTCGCGACGGCGGCGCTTGCATGAACGTGAACGTAGACGTAGATTTAGGCCATGCGCTTTGGTGTCTTCATCGCGCCGTACCACATGGTCGGCGACAATCCGACGCTCGCATTCGAGCGCGACCTGCAGTTGGTCGAAGCAGTCGAGGAACTCGGCTACGAGGAGGCGTGGTTCGGCGAACACCACTCGGGCGGAACAGAAATCATCGGCGCGCCTGACCTGATGATTGCGACGGCCGCGGCCCGCACCAAGCGCATCCGGCTGGGCACCGGGGTGGCCTCGTTGCC
>NZ_LZLL01000633.1:0-15137 GCF_001669335.1 Mycobacterium sp. 1245852.3
GACTTGGGACGCGCCATCACGTTCGTCGCCGAGACGCCGCGCGGTGGCTTCATCGCCAACATGGAGCTTCAGCCCGAAGCACCGCTGGCCGACAACAAAGACCGCCAGAAACTCGCGCTCGGCGAAGAGGGGATGCCGTCATGACCACAACAGCTACGGTGCCCCGGGTTTCCGGCGGCGAGGAAGAGCACGGCCACCTCGAGGAATTCCGCACCGACCCAATCGGTTTGATGAAGCGCGTCCGCGAGGAATGCGGGGACGTCGGCTGGTTCCAACTGGTCGACAAGCACGTCATCCTGCTGTCCGGTGCCGGCGCCAACGAGTTCTTCTTCCGCTCCGCCGACGAGGACCTCGACCAGGCCGAGGCGTATCCGTTCATGACGCCGATCTTCGGCAAGGGCGTCGTGTTCGACGCCAGCCCGGAGCGGCGCAAGGAGATGCTGCACAACTCGGCGCTGCGCGGCGAGCAGATGAAGGGGCACGCGGCCACCATCGAGGGCGAAGTCAAGAAGATGATCGCCGACTGGGGCGACGAGGGCGAGATCGAGCTGCTCGACTTCTTCGCCGAGCTGACCATCTACACCTCGACCGCGTGTCTGATCGGGCTGAAGTTTCGTGAGCAGCTCGACCACCGGTTCGCCGAGTACTACCACGAGCTGGAACGCGGCACCGACCCGCTGTGCTACGTCGACCCCTACCTGCCGATCGACAGCTTCCGGCGCCGCGACGAGGCGCGCGTGAAACTGGTTGCGCTGGTGCAAGAAATCATGGATCAGCGGCTGGCCAACCCGCCGAAGGACAAGGCCGACCGCGACATGCTCGACGTGCTGGTCTCGATCAAGGACGAGGACGGCCGGCCCCGGTTCTCCGCCGACGAGGTCACCGGGATGTTCATCTCGCTGATGTTCGCCGGGCACCACACCAGTTCGGGGACCTCGGCCTGGACGTTGATCGAGTTGATCCGCCATCCCGAGGTGTACGCCGAGGTGCTGGCCGAGCTCGAGGAGCTCTACGCCGACGGCCAGGAGGTGAGTTTCCATGCGCTGCGCTCGATTCCGAAGCTGGACAACGTGGTCAAGGAAACCTTGCGCCTGCACCCGCCGCTGATCATCCTGATGCGCGTCGCCAAGGGCGAGTTCGAGGTCGAGGGCTTTCCCATTCACACCGGTGATTACGTCGCGGCCTCCCCGGCGATCTCCAACCGGATCCCCGAGGACTTTCCCGACCCGGACGCGTTCAAGCCCGACCGCTACAACAAGCCCGAGCAGGCCGACATCGTCAACCGGTGGACCTGGATTCCCTTCGGCGCGGGCCGGCACCGCTGCGTCGGCGCCGCGTTCGCCCAGATGCAGATCAAGGCGATCTTTTCGGTCCTGTTGCGCGAGTACGACTTTGAGATGGCCCAGCCGGCAGACAGCTATCACAACGATCACTCCAAGATGGTGGTGCAGCTCGCGCGCCCGGCCAAGGTGCGCTACCGCAAGCGCAGCGCGTAAGGGAGTAAGTCCAATGGGCGGATTCAGGATCGAAGCGGATCTGGATTTGTGTCAGGGCCACGCCATGTGCGAACTGGAGGCGCCGGACTACTTCCGGGTGCCCAAGCGGGGCAAGGTCGAGATCGTCGACCCCGAACCGCCCGAGGACGCCCGCGACGAGGTTGAGCGCGCGGTCGATATGTGTCCCACGCAAGCACTGTTCATCAAAGAGAAAGAAGACTGAGGACCCATGACTTCCAAGACGTCACACTCACGCGAAGACCTCGAGGCATGGGTCGACCGCTGGCTGCAGGCCAACAAGGACTGCGAAAAGGCCGGTGACTGGCGGCCGTTGGCCGACTTCTACACCCAAGACGCCACCTACGGCTGGAACATCGGCCCCAAGGAGGACGTGATGTGCGTCGGGATCGACGAGATCCGCGACATCGCGCTCGGCCTGGAGATGGAGGGGCTGGAGAACTGGGTGTACGAATACCAGAAGGTGCTCATCGACGAGAAGCAGGGCGAGATCGTCGGCTTCTGGAAGCAGATCGTCAACAAGAACGATGGCACCCGGGACGAGATCTACGGCATCGGGGGCAGCTGGTTCCGACTCAACGAGCACCGGCTCATCGAGTGGCAGCGCGACTTCTTCGACTTCGGCCACGTCGCGTACATGTTCGGCAAGCTCATCGAGTCCGGGGATCTGAGCGACGGCATGCAGAAGCGCATCGAGCGCAGCGTCGCCGGGGAAAAGCTGCCCGGCTACTACCCGCTTGGCGAGGCTCCCGTCCCCATCTGGTGAGGGGGAGCCAACCAAGCATTTGATTTGTTGCACGCGCTATGCTGACGCGACAAGGGTGCCTGTGGCACTCGTCACCTAGCTGGCCGGCATGAAGGGGCCGGTCAGCTCTGATCAATTCAAAGGCGAAATGGGGTCAGGACCATCGTGAAGACAAAAGGCGCACTGATCTGGGAGTTCAACCAGCCCTGGTCTATCGAGGAAATCGAGATCGGCGACCCGCAAGCGCATGAGGTCAAGATCCAGATGGAAGCGGCGGGCATGTGCCACTCCGACCATCACCTGGTCACCGGGGGCATCCCGATGGCCGGTTTCCCGGTGCTCGGCGGCCACGAAGGCGCGGGCATCGTCACCGAGGTCGGTCCCGGCGTGGACGACATCGCCCCGGGTGACCACGTCGTGCTGTCGTTCATCCCGTCGTGTGGGCAGTGTCCGACCTGTCAGGCCGGCATGCGCAACCTCTGCGACCTGGGCGCCGGCCTGCTGGGCGGCGCCGCGGTGTCCGACGGCACCTTCCGCATCCAGGCCCGCGGCCAGAACGTCTACCCCATGACGCTGCTGGGAACGTTCTCCCCCTACATGGTCGTGCACCGCAGCTCGGTGGTGAAGATCGACCCGTCGGTCCCGTTCGAGGTCGCCGCGCTGGTCGGCTGCGGCGTCACCACCGGTTACGGCTCGTCGGTCCGCACCGCTGACATCCGCCCAGGCCAGGACGTCGCCATCGTCGGCGTCGGCGGGGTGGGCATGGCGGCGCTGCAGGGAGCCGTCAACGCCGGCGCCCGCTACATCTTCGCGATCGACCCGGTCGAGTGGAAGCGCGACCAGGCGCTGAAGTTCGGCGCCACCCACGTCTACCCCGACATCTTCGCGGCGATGGCGGGCATGGCCGAGGTCACCTACGGCCTGATGGCCCACAAGGTCGTGGTCACCGTGGGCGAGCTGCAGGGCGCCGACGTCGACAACTACCTGAACATCACCCAGAAGGGCGGCACCTGCGTGCTGACCGCCATCGGCAGCCTGCTGGACACCAACGTCAACCTGAACCTGGCGATGCTGACCCTGATGCAGAAGAACCTGCAGGGCACCATCTTCGGTGGCGGCAATCCGCAGTACGACATCCCGCAGCTGCTGTCGATGTACAAGGCCGGCAAGCTGAACCTGGACGACATGATCACCCGCCAGTACAAGCTGGAGCAGATCAACGACGGCTACCAGGACATGCTGGACGGCAAGAACATTCGCGGCGTCATCCGGTTCACCGACGCCGACCGGTAACCACTTGTCAGCCGCGTCCGCTCAGTGACCGGCTTCGGCCACCTCATGGCGCCGGGACGCATCGGCGCCATGAGCGTGCGCAACCGCCTGGTCATGTCTCCGATGGAGACGATGTACGGCACCCCGGACGGGCTGCCGTCGCAGCGCACCCGCGATTACTTCGCGGCCCGCGCCCGCGGCGGTGTCGGGCTGATCACGTTGGGCGCCACCGGGGTTGACCATCACCACCCCGAGACTCCCGGCGGCTTGCATCTGTCCACCGATGATGCCGTCGCCGCGCATCGGGCGCTGGTGGAGGCGGTGCACGAGCACGGCGCCAAGATCCAGCCCCAGATCGTGCACGCCGGGCCCGACGGCTTGGGACCGGAGATCTTCGGTGTCGAGTCGCTGGGCCCGTCGGTGATCCCGTCCTACCTCACCGGGCGCCCGTCGGCCGAGATCAGCGCGCGGCAACTGACCCAGGTGTTCGATCTGTTCAAGGCCGCGGCCCGGCGCGCCGTCGAGGCCGGCTACGACGGCATCGAGCTGCACGCCGCGCACGGCTACATGCTGCTGGGCTCCTTCCTTGCGCCGCAACGCAATCGGCGCACCGACGAGTACCGCGGTGACTCGGCGCGCGGCCGGGCGCGGGTGGTGCTCAAGGCGCTGGCCGCGATCCGCTCCGAGATCGGCGACGCCCTGCCGATCACGCTGCGCATCTCCGGGTACGAACGCGTCGCCGGCGGCCGGGCCATCTACGAAACCGCCCGGCTGGCACCCGAACTCGTCGCCGCCGGGGTTGACGCGTTCCACGTCAGCGGCGGGGTAATCGATCGGCTGGTCACCGGCATGGTCAACGGCGCCGACGACGGCGACGAGCTCAACGTCGGTGCCGCGGCCGCGGTCAAGCAGGTGGTCGACGTGCCGGTGATCGCCGTCGGCCGCATCCACGACCCCGTGCGCGCCGAACGGATCCTGGCCGACGGCCGTGCCGATTTCATCGCCATGGGACGCCCGCTGCTGGCCGACCCCGACCTGCCCCGCAAGATCTCGTCCGGCCAGGCGCACCGGGTCCGCAGGTGCATCTCGTGCGAAAACTGCATCGACGCAATGGAACAGCGCTTCTCGGTCGATTGCGCGGTCAATCCGCGCACCGGCAAGGAACGGCAATTGGCGGCGGCCCGCGCCGACCGCGCGAAACGGGTGGTGGTGATCGGCGGTGGCCCGGCGGGGCTGGAGGCCGCGCGCGTCGCCGCCGAACGCGGCCACCGCGTCACGCTGTTCGAGCGCAGTGCGCAGCTGGGCGGCGCGCTGCGCTGGGCCTCGGTGCTGCACCCGGAAAACCAGCCGTTCCTGCGGTACCTGTGCGACGAGCTCAGGGCGAGCCGGGCCAAAATTCATCCAGGCCATAGTGTTTCGGCCGGCGACGTCGTCGCGTCCGCACCGGATGCGGTGATCGTGGCCACCGGTGGCCGTGTCGTCGTGCCGCCGATCCCCGGCGCCGATCGCGCGCACGTGCACACCGGGCCCGGGCTGCGCGAATTGCTAGGTGGCCGTGCCCAATCCGGCGCGCCGGCCTGGCAGCGCCTCGGCGCCGCTGTGTTGTCCGGCCGGCGGCAGCGGCTGCTGCGGCCGGCCGCGATCCGACTGGCCAGCCGGGCCTGGATGCCGCTCGGGCGGCGCGTGGTCATCGTCGGCGGTGACCTGGTCGCCCTGGAATTGGCGGAATTCCTTGCCGGCCGGGGCCGGTTGGTGGCCATCCTGGAGGCCGGCAAGGACATCGCGCCCGAGGTGGGCAATAAACGCAAGACCGAACACATGGATCGTCTCGACCGGCTGGGCGTCACCGTGCACGTGCGCGCCGTTACCGAACGCATCACCGCCGATGCGGTGGAGTTCACCCCCGACGGGGGAACCATCCGGCGCCTGGCCGCCGACAGCGTCGTGCTGGCCGGCACGGTCGAGCCGGACACCGCGCTGTTCGACGCCCTGGTCGACGCCCTGCCCGACGCCGAGGTGCACGCCGCCGGTGACTGCACCGGGCTGGGCCTGATCCGCAAAGCCACCGAGGAAGGCGCGCGTGCCGCGTGCGCAATCTAGTGACAGGAGAACAGAAATGACCGAAACCGAGCAATCCCAGGCGTCCCCGGCCCTGACCGCGTCGCAGTCGTCGTGGCGGTGCGTGCAGGCGCACGACCGCGAGGGGTGGCTGGCGCTGATGTCCGACGACGTCGTCATCGAGGACCCGATCGGCAAGTCCGTCACCAATCCCGACGGCACCGGGGTGCGCGGCAAGGAGGCCGTCGGCGCGTTCTTCGACAGCAACATCGCCGCCAACCAGCTCTCGATCACCTGCGAGGAGACCTTCCCGTCGAGTTCACCCGACGAGATCGCCCACATCCTGGTGCTCAACAGCAAGTTCGACGGCGGCTTCACCAGCTCGGTGCGCGGCGTGTTCACCTACAAGGTCAACGACGCGGGACTGATCACCAACATGCGCGGCTACTGGAACCTGGACATGATGCAGTTCGGCAAACAGGACTGAGTCGTCACTCGAGCCGCGGCGATCTTCCTAGCGGCGCGTGAAGATCAGATGCGTGACGCCGCTGGGGCTGCTCACCGACTCTAGGTCGAATCGCTGTTCGAGGCCTTCCAGCCCGGTCCACAACGACTCGCCGCGCCCCAAGATGATCGGCACCACCGCGATGTGCATGTGGTCGACGAGATCGGCTTCGAGGAATTGGCGGACGCTCGACGGTCCCCCGCCCAGGCGAATGTCGCTGTCCCCGGCGGCTTTTCGGGCTAACTCGAGGGATTGCCTGGGACCGGCGTCGACGAAGTGGAAGGTGGTGCCGCCGTCCATCTCGATCGGGGGTCGTGGGTGGTGCGTGAGCACGAAGACCGGTGTGTGAAAAGGCGGCTCGGAGCCCCACCAGCCTTTCCATTCCTCGCCGCCGTCTTGGCCGGTCCATGGTCCGCGCTGCGGCCCGAACTTGTTGCGTCCCATGATTTCCGCGCCGATGCCCGGCGCCCATTGGCTGGCCAGGGCGTCGTCGATGCCGGTGGCCCCGCCCGACTCGCCGTGCATGGCGCGGAAGGTCCGCGTGGCGAAGAACCACTCGTGTAGCCGTCCGCCGGCGTGCCCGAACGGCGCGTCCATGCTTTGGCCGATACCGGTACCGAAGCCGTCGAGGGAAATCGAAAAGTTGTGCACGCGCACTCGTGACATGGTGAGGTCTCCTGAATCCATCCGCGTTGTGGGGCGTCGCAGGATTGACCCGAGACGGCGGCCGAACTCATCGGTACGTCGCCGAGGTCGCTTTGCGGCGCGTGGCGCGCGGGCGACCACAGCCGCTGGCGCAATGTCGGCGCACCTATGCTGGGCCCATGGCGTCGATCTTCACCAAGATCATCAATCGTGAACTTCCCGGCCGCTTCGTCTACGAGGACGACGACGTCGTCGCATTCCTCACGATCGAGCCCATGACGCAGGGCCATACGCTCGTGGTGCCGCGCGCCGAGCTCGACAATTGGCAGGACGTCGACGGACCGGCCTTCGCACGGGTCATGGCCGTGAGCCAGCTGATCGGTAAGGCGGTGTGCAAGGCGTTCAGGACCGAGCGGTCCGGCCTGATCATCGCCGGGCTCGAGGTGCCGCACCTGCACGTGCACGTCTTTCCCACTCGCAGCCTCAGCGACTTCGGCTTCGCGGGAGTCGACCGTAACCCGTCCGCGGAATCGCTGGACGAGGCCCAGGCCAAGATCAAGGCGGCGCTGGCTCAGTTGACGTGAACGGGCTCGTGCGCCGGCACGTCACTGATGCGCGGCAGCGTCACCCGGAAGCGGCAGCCCTCGCCGGGCGCGGTGGTCACGCTGACCACGCCGCCGTGCGCGCGCACCAAGGAGTCGACGATGGATAGTCCCAGCCCGGTACCGCCGCTGGCGCGGGCGCGCGACGAGTCGGTCCGGTAGAACCGCTCGAACACGCGCGACGCGTCCTCCTGGTTCATGCCGGGACCCTGGTCCAGCACTTCGAGCACGGCGTCCGCGCCGTCGGTGCCGACCCGCACGGTGACGTCGGCGCTTTCCGGGGTGTGCTGCAACGCGTTGGCGATCAGGTTGCTCAACACCTGCCGTATCCGCGCCTCGTCACCGAGCACCTCCGGGGTGCCGGGCCCGTCCAGGACCTCCATGGTGATGGTGCGCTTGGGGTCCATCGCCTGCCCGTCGTGCACGGCATCGCTGGCCAGCGCCAGCAGATCCACCCGGTGGTGTTCGAGCGGTCGTTGCACATCGAGGCGGGCCAGGAGCAGCAGGTCGTCGACCAGCAGGCCCATCCGGGAGGCCTCGCTTTCGATCCGCGACAACAGCATCGCGACGTCGCGCGCGGCGCCCTGGCGATACAGCTCGGCGAAGCCGCGGATGGTCGTCAGCGGGGTGCGCAGTTCGTGGCTGGCGTCGGTGATGAAGCGCCGCATCCGGTCCTCGGAGCCGCGCGCCTTCTCGGCTGAGGACTCCGAGGACGCCAGCGCCTGCTGAATCTGCGCCAACATGCCGTTGAGCGCGAGCGAGAGCCGGCCCACCTCGGTGCGCGGATCACGTTCTGGCACACGGCGATCCAGTTGGCCCGAGGCGATCGCCGCGGCAGTCTGCTCGACCTCGGCCAGCGGCCGCAGGCTGCGCTGCACCACCGCGAAGCTGGCGATCCCGACCACGACCAGCACCGCCACCCCGATGCCCATCTGCAGCCAGACCAGCGAGCTGACCGTGTGCTGGACGTCGGACAGGTCGATCGCGACGGTCGTCAGCCCGTGCGGGCCGTGCACCGAGACGGCCCGCCATTGGATGTCCGAGCCGTTCACCGACGGCAACGTCGTCGGATTGGGGCCGACGTCGCTGTTGGGCGGTAAGGCCGGTTCGGCGTTGCGGTCGTTGATCGCGGTGAACGGGGTCCCGTCCATGCTGACGCCGCGGACGTAGAACTTCGACGGCGGCCGGCCCGGGTCGGGACCTTCGTACGGCGGCGGCGACTGCCGCCGCGGGTTCTGCGCCCAGCCCCGCGACGCGTCGAGCAGCGTGGAGTCGATGCGGCTGACCAGGCTGTGCCGCAGGATCGACGTCACCGCGATGCCGGACACGGCGAGGCCGCAGGCGACCAGCGCCAGGGTGGCGGCGACGAGCCCTATCCGAAGGGGCAATCCGCGTCGAGGCTTCGTGACCATCTACCTAACTTCTTCTACCGCCGCCGGCCGCGGGCGGGCTCAGCGCGGTTCCCGCAATACGTAACCGACTCCGCGCAGGGTGTGCAGCAGCCGCTTCTCGCCGGTGTCGATCTTGCGACGCAGGTACGACACGTAGGACTCGACGACATTGACGTCACCTCCGAAGTCGTAACGCCACACGTGGTCGAGGATCTTCGGCTTGCTCAACACCGTGCCGGCGTTGATCACAAAGTAACGCAGCAGCGTGAATTCGGTCGGCGACAGCGACACCGGTTGCCCGGCCTTCCACACCTCGTGGGTTTCTTCGTCGAGTTCGATGTCGGCGAAAGACAGTCGAGCGCTGCGCGGTTCGGCCCCGCCCTTGCCGGCGCGGCGAAGGATGACCCGCAACCGGGCGACGACCTCCTCGAGGCTGAACGGCTTCGTCACGTAGTCGTCGCCGCCCAGCGTCAGGCCGGCGATCTTGTCCTGCAGGGAATCCCGGGCGGTGAGAAACAGGGCGGGGGCGTCGATGCCGTCGGCGCGCAGCCGGCGCAGCACGCCGAACCCGTCCATGCCCGGCATCATCACGTCGAGGATGACCGCGTCGGGCCGGGCCTCGCGCGCCCGATCGAGGGCCTGGGCGCCATTGGTTGCGGTGTAGACCTCGAAACCCTGGAATTTCAGACTGACCGAGAGCAGCTCGACGATGTTGGCTTCGTCGTCGACCACGAGGACGCGAGCCTCCGGTTTAGTGTCGTTGGGGGTTGCCGATGTCATCAGATGCTTCTGTCCCTTGCTGAACGTTTGCCATGCGAAGGTTGTGTACTTCCTGAAAGCTCAGTGCCAACCGTCTGATAGTAGTCTGCCAGGAATCATCGCATTGCCTTGGGACGTGACGGGCTTGCCCAGCTTGCGTCGCGAATAGACTCGAGGAATGAACCTCGCCAGAAGCATCGTGTCGGCCGCGACGGCGCCCGCCCGGGTCGGGTTGGCCGCCGCCGATGCGAGCCTGAGCGTCGCGAGCACCGCCGTCGGCGTGGCGAAGCGAGCCCTGGGCGACGGCGGGACCGCCGGCACCAACGCGATGACGTCCATGCTGGGGATCGACGACGCGATCATGCGGGCCAACCGGCTGGCCAGGCTGCTCGACGACGACGCCCCGCTGGGCCGGGCGGTGGCCCCGGACGGCCCGATCGATCGCTTGCTGCGCCCGGGCGGGGTGGTCGACCTGCTGACCTCGGAGGGTGGGTTGCTGGACCGGCTGACCGCCGAGGGCGGCGCCCTGCACCGCACCCTGCAGCCCGGCGGGTTGGCCGATCAGCTGGTCGCCGAGGAGGGGCTGATCGAGCGGCTGCTGGCCGAGGACGGGCTGGCCGACCGGCTGCTGGCCGAGGGCGGGCTGGTCGACAAGCTGACCGCGAAGAACGGACCGCTGGATCAACTCGCCGACGTCGCCGACACCCTGGCGCGGCTCACGCCGGGCATGGAGGCGCTCGAGCCCGCCATCGCCACGCTGCAGGACGCCGTCATCGCGCTCACCATGGTGGTCAACCCGCTGAGCAACATCGCCGACCGGATTCCGCTGCCCGGCCGGCGGCGCCCGTCGTCGCGGGCGGTGCGCTCCGCACGTGTGATCGACAGCGACCAGTGACCGATTAGGCTGGGCACGGTTTTACCCCGCCTCCTTAGCTCAGTGGTAGAGCACTCGCCTTGTAAGCGAGCGGTCGTCAGTTCAATCCTGACAGGGGGCTCCCACTGAGTCGCTCCGCCAGAGCAGCCAAATTGGAGTCGAACAAAGCGTCCAGGTCGAAGGTCGTTGCGGCGATCAGCCAATAGGCGACCGACCACCACGGGAAAGCTGTGAGAACACTCTATTTTGACTGAGATGCCGCGTATTCCGAGTACACGCGCGATGGCCGTGATATGAAGCGACTAATCGTTGGTTAGCAAATAAAATGCCATTCTCTATCGGCCGCCTAGCCAGCGAGGGGGGTCAAAAAGTCGGCCTGATAAACGTAACCCGGGGGGGTTGTCAGGATGACGGCTGCTGCGACTGCGCCACGAGCCTTGCTGCTGCGGCTCCTTCGCCCGTCGACACGGGTGAACCCGTATCCCGTCTACCGTGAGCTCCGAGAGCATGGACCGCTGCATGTCCCCTCGGCCAACCTCACGGTGTTCGGTTCGTTCCGGGACTGCAACCAGGTGCTACGGCACCCCGCGTCGGCCACCGGGATCATGTTCGCACGGCAAGAGATCGCTGCCGGTGCCCAGCGGCGGCCGTTCGGCGAAACGGGCTTTCTGTCCCTCGCCCCGCCGGATCACGCCCGGTTGCGCCAGCTCGTCGGCAAGGCCTTCGCACCGAAGGTTGTCATGGCGCTCGAACCAGAAATCAGCGGGCTGGTGTCTTCCCTCCTTGACGATGTTGAGGCCACGGGCACTTTCGACGTGATCGCCGATCTGGCCTACCCACTACCCGTGGCGGTGATCTGCCGGCTGCTGGGCGTGCCGATCGAGGACGAGCCGGAGTTCAGCCGGGCGGCGGCGCCGCTGGCGCGACTGGTCGACCCGTTCATCACGTTCTCCCGCGACCCGGCCGCGTCCGACGAACGGAAGCGGGCAGGACTGTGGCTGCACGAATACCTGCACAACCTGATCCAGCAACGCCGCCGTGCGCCCGGTGAGGACCTGATATCCGCATTGATCGCTGTTGAGAAGTGCGGTGACCAGCTCACGGAGGAGGAGATCATCGCGGCCTGCGCTCTGATACTCATCGCCGGGCATGAGACCACAGTGAACCTCATCGCCAACGCGATCCTTGCGATGCTGCGTCATCCGGGCCAGTGGACCGCACTGGGCGCCAACCCGGGGCGGGTGTCAGCGGTGATAGAGGAGACGCTGCGGTACGACCCACCGAACCAGCTGATGGCCCGGATCGCGGGTGAGGACATGACGATCGGCGATGCCCCGGTTTCGAAAGGTGGGATCATGCTGTTGTTGCAGGCCGCCGCCCAACGCGACCCCGACGTCATCGAGAGGCCCGACGAGTTCGACCCTGATCGAGAAACTATTCACCACTTGGCGTTCGGGCACGGTCCGTCCTTCTGCCTCGGCGCGCCGCTGGCCCGGCTCGAAGCGTCGATCGCGTTGACGGCGGTGACATCGCGCTTCCCTTGCGCACGTCTTGCTGGTGAGCCGCTGTACAAGCCGAATGTCACGCTGCGCGGCATGTCGAAGCTCACCATCGCCGTCTGAACTCGCTCCCGGCCAACGAGCGTGTCGGTAACCGCGACGCTTGCGTGACCCGGATTACGGCTGACCCGGGATGGCGTCCAGACCGCCTTGAATGTCCTGCAGCTTCCCCTGGATGCCCTGCAGATCCCGTTGGATGTCCTGTAGATCGGACAACGATTTCTGATAGTCCGGCTGCGTCGGGTCCGGTGCGGTGGGTCGCGACTGCGGGCAGTACGCGACGATGGCGCCCGCGGTGACCTTCGCGCTTTGATCCGCGTCCCAGACCGACCTGCGCTGCACGAACCCGGCCGCGTCCGCGAAGTTCGGTTGGTGCGCCAAAAAGTCGCACACCGCGTGCCCTTGGCTCAGCACGTAGTCCTGGCTGGGAACGGGCACCCCCTCGCGCTTCAGCGCGCCGATGAAGGCCGCGTCGACGGCGCCGATCGCCGGGGCGGACGCCTTCGGCGCCACGGGCGGGGCGGGCGCGGCCGCGGGCGGGGTGTCCTCCGGCTGGGCCGCCGAATCGTGGTGGCGCAGCGCGAACATCACCACCACCGCGGCGACGACGGCCACCAGGGACAGCGGTAAGGCCGCGAACAGACCCAGGCGGCGCAGCGCGGCGACCTTCCGTCGCCGCGCTGCGATGGCGCGGACTTCGCTCTCCCGAGACCGGACGGCGCCGGCGACCTCGCTCTCCCAGGCGTCGAACGCGGCGACCTCGGGCGTCCCCGCCCCCTGGGCCAGGATTTCGTCGAGCAGTTGGTCGGCCTCATGCGACGACAGCTGACCGCCCTGCTCGCGGATCTGTTGGCGCCGCAGCGCGATGAGCCGCAATTCCGAATCGATCTTCTCGCGGTCGCGCATATCAACCAGTTTGAGAGCGTCGCGCCGTTGTTACAACTCCCGATAAGCAGATGGCCGCCACCGCATTGATGTCACAGCCCCTCATGCGAAAGACTCGGTTGAGCCGGCCAGCCGTAGCCGTGGGATTCGAGGCAAGGGATGGACGTGATCACCGTGAGCCGTAACCGCATCGGGCCGCTCGTCGTCGGCGCGATTGCCTTCGCGCTCGTCGGCTGTTCGGCGTCGCATCCGCCGGCGGCCACCGGCCCGGCCACGACGACGCGGGCCGCCTCGTCGCCGGCGCGGATGGTGCCCGCCGACGCGGGGACGACCGGCGGTGCACAGCCTCGCCTGGCGTCGGACCCGGCACAGCTGGCGGACGACCTGGTGGCCGACGAACGCGCGCTGCGTGATCCGGGCACACCGGACGCGGCGCTGACGGCGGCGGCGCGTCGCGAGCAGGCCGCCTACCGCGCAATCGGGCGCCACCCCGAATGGGACGCCACCACACGCGGGCGCATCCCGCCGGAGCTGACCGACGTCTACGACCGCAACGTCGACGCCCGCCGGCAACTCACAGCGCTGACCCCGGTGCGAGAAACCTTGCCCGCGTGGCGCATCGAGCCGCCGGCACCGGCCGACGAACTGATGAACTACTACCACCAGGCGGAAGCCGAATCCGGCGTCGGCTGGAACTACCTGGCCGCGATCAACCTCGTCGAGACCCGCTTCGGCAGCATCGTCGGCGCGAGCACCGCCGGCGCGCAGGGACCCATGCAGTTCCTGCCGTCGACGTTCGCCGGCTACGGCCAGGGCGGCGACATCCACTCACCGCATGACAGCATCCTGGCGGCGGGTCGCTACCTGGCCGCCAACGGCTTCGCCACCGATCGCGACCACGCCATCTACGGGTACAACCATGCCAACCAATACGTGCGCGCGGTCGACGATTACGCGGCGCTGATCGCGGCTGATCCCGCGACGTTCGCCGCGTTCTACCGGTGGGACGTCTACTGCCTGACGACGGCGGGCGACGTGTTACTGCCCATCGGTTACGACGCATCGTCGCCGATCCCGGCCGCCGATTATGTGGCGGCCCATCCGCAGTAGACCGACGCGCTAGACGTACTTGCGGGCAATGTCTCGCAGGTGCGATCCCACATCCTGACCGGTGGCCCGCTCGAGTCGGATCCCCAGCTCGCCGGCGAGATTGACGAAGCCCATCAATAGCATCATGTCGCCGTCGGGCTCGTCGACCACGTTCTCGACCAGGCGGCTCCAGGTGAATTCGTGGCCGCTGTCGGACGACCAAGCCGTCATGACATCGATGGCTCGGCGAACGTTTTCTCTCACGTCCATCCCCGGAGCCTGCCACGCGCGCTCTCCCGCCGCACTGCGGCGAAGATCCGCAGATACGTCAGCGGGCGCGCCGGATTACGGCAACGCCCGCTGACGGTTCAGATGATCAGCGCCGGGTCAGTACAGCGGCACCCAGACACCGAAGAACCAGTAACCCCAACCCCCGTACTGCCAGTTGAAGACGGGCACGACGGTAAAGGTGTTGTAGTTGAACGGCCCGAAGTCGCGCCGTCCCGCATCCCAGTCACGAGGCGGACCGTCCCACGGCCGGTTCCAGCCTCCTGGAGGCGGCGGTCCGTTCCAGCCCCCCGGAGGCGGCGGGCCCTCCCAGTGCGGCGGCGGGTGGCCCGGAGCCGGGCCGTCGTTCCAGCCGTAGCCATGCGGGCGCGGCGGCGGGGGCAACCCCGGCGGACCGGGCGGACACCCCGGTGGCCAGCCTGGCGGTGGTGGCGGAAACGCCCCGGCGCAGGGCGGGCAGGACAACCCGCCGCAGGGCGGCCACAACAGCCCACCGGCGCAGGGCGGTCAGAACAATCCGCCGCAGGGCGGTCAGAACAATCCGCCGCAGGGTGGTCAGAACAACCCCCCGCAGGGCGGTCAGAACAATCCGCCGCAGGGCGGCCAGAACAATCCGCCGCAGGGTGGCCAGAACAACCCCCCGCAGGGCGGCCAGAACAACCCCCCGCAGGGCGGCCAGAACAACCCCCCGCAGGGTGGACAGAACACCCCGCAGCCCAACCAGCACGGTCAGTATCCGGCCCAGACGGGGCAGAACAACCCGCCCAACGAGCACGGCCAGAACCCGCCGGCGCAGGGCGGCCCGAACAACGCGCCGGCGAACCAGAACCCGCCGCCGAACAACAGGCAGCGGTACGAGGCGCTGAACCCGCCGCCCACGGCCGGTTCCAGCCTCCTGGAGGCGGCGGTCCGTTCCAGCCCCCCGGAGGCGGCGGGCCCTCCCAGTGCGGC
>NZ_LZLL01000634.1:0-562 GCF_001669335.1 Mycobacterium sp. 1245852.3
CGTGAGCTCGGCCTGCCGACGGCCACGGTCGCCTCGCCGCGGCGGATCGCCGAACGCGGCTCACTGGAGATCCAGGCTTACGACGAGATCTTCTTTCCCGGCCTGGCGGCCGAATGGGCGCGTTGGGGCGACCGCCGGCCCTTTGTCGGGGCGCTGACGATGGAGCTGCCGACGGACGCCGACGACGACGTCGTGTCCTGGATCGCGTCGGGAACACCGCCGATTTGCTTCGGCTCGGGCAGCATCGCGCTCGAATCGCCCGCCGACACGGTCACGATGATCGCCGCGGCATGCGCGCGGCTGGGCGAGCGGGCGCTAATTTGCTTCGGCGGCACCGACTTCAGCGACGTGCCACAGTTCGACCACGTCAAGTCGGTAGGCCCGGTCAACTACGCGACGATCTTTCCCGCCTGCCGCGCCATCGTTCATCACGGCGGCTCGGGCACCACGGCGGCAAGCCTGCGCGCGGGCGTCCCGACCCTGGCCCTGTGGAGCTCGGCCGATCAACCGTATTGGGCCGCGTCGATCAAGCGGCTGAAATTGGGCACTGCGAGGCGCTTTT
>NZ_LZLL01000635.1:0-24875 GCF_001669335.1 Mycobacterium sp. 1245852.3
GCAAATCAGCCTGCTGGAAACGAAAACTTCGACTGGTCGAGCGCCGAACAGGAAGTCGCCGACATCATCGAGCCCGCCTTCGTCGAGCAACCCCCTGACGCGGTCAACGAAGACGACTTCGACGTAGTGCAGCGCGTTCGTGTCCGGTTGGATGATGTCGCGGGCATGGATGAAGTCAAACGACAGCTGGACCTGTCGTTGCTCGGCCCGATCCGCAATCCCGAGCTGATGAAGGCGTTCAAGGTGTCCGCGCGCGGCGGGTTGTTGCTGTACGGACCACCGGGTTGCGGCAAGACATTCATCGCCAAAGCCGTCTCGGGTGAGTTGGGGGCGAACTTCTACCAGGTGGGCATCGCCGACGTCCTGCACCAGTGGTTCGGCAACAGCGAACGCAGCATCCGCGCCGTCTTCGACACGGCCCGGCGCAACGCGCCCTGCGTGTTGTTCTTCGACGAAGTTGATGCGTTGGGACACCGGCGCTCCGCGCTGAGCGGCAGCTCGGGTTTGCGGCCGGTGGTCAACACCTTGCTCGAGGAGATGGACTCAGCCAGCTCCGTCAACGACGGTGTCTATGTGCTGGGCGCCACCAACGCACCATGGGACGTCGATCCCGCGCTACGCCGCCCCGGCCGATTCGACCGGATGATCTTTGTCGGCTTGCCCGACACCGGGGCCAGGGCCGGGATCGTGCGGTCGCATCTGCAAGACCGGCCCGTCGCGGGCATAGACCTCAAGTCGATGGCCAACCGCACCGATGGCTTTTCTGGCGCCGACCTGGCCTACGTGTGCGAGACCGCAACCCAGTTGGCCATGGCCGATTCGATGCGCAGCGGTCAGGTCCGTCCGGTCACCATGGCCGACATCGACACCGCCATCGCGCAGATCCGGCCCAGCACCGGACCCTGGTTTGAGACCGCCCGCAACGTCGTCGAATTCGCCAACGGCGACGGAACCTACGACGAACTGGCGAAGTACATGCGCCGCAAAAAGATCCGGTAATCTTCGGTGACTTCGGAGCCTGGATTAGGGCGAAACGACGAGGTCATCCGAGTCGCAGACGCCTATATCGACGCCAGAAAATACGAAAGCGCACGCGAGATCCTGAGCCGGTCGCTCTCGCAAAGCCCCAACGATCCCGCCCTCCTTGCGTCCTACGCCCGCGCCGAACTCGCGGTCGGCAACTATTCGGGCGCGGCGCGCAGCGCATACGCCGCCTTGGCCGGCGCACCCGACTCCGAGTTCGCGATGCGACTGTATGCGCTGGCGCTATTCAACCTTGGTCGTCAGTATGACGGCCTGTGGATGGCTTGGCGAGCGGTCACATCACACCCGAATGAGCCTGCGCCACTGCGCCTTTACGCATTGCTATTGCAGAAGGCGTGGCAGTTGCGCTCGGCGCTGGATGTCATCGAGCGCGCGCTACGGCTGGATCCGCAAAGCGTCGACGCGCACATCCGGCGCGGTTCGATTCTGCATGCCATGGGCCGACGGGATGAGTCCGAGGTTTCGTATCGAGCGGCGCTGCAGCTGGATCCCGCGAACGCCGAGGCCCTCAACGATTTGGCGGTTCACCGACTGGGGCGCTTCAAGTTTGGACGCGCCCTTCAGGGTTTTCTCGGTGCCGCCGGAAGCGATCCTGGCTACGGGGCGTTGAGTCGGCGCAATATCGGGGTCGTTCTCCGAAAGGTGCTCACCCTCGTGACCGTTGGCGCGGGGCTGTTGAGCGTGTGCCTCGCTATCACCGCCGGGGCCTACGACGAGGGCCATCCGAACGCGTTGGCGCGCGTCGGTGTCGGCCTGCTCAGCGGGGTTTTGATCGCCGTGTTGTGGTGGCTGCTTCGCGCGATCCCGCGCCGGGTGTTCGTTGCCGTCCTGCGCGAGCAGCACTTCTTCGCGCTTCGTCTCGCCCATGCGGGAATGGCCGTCATCGCCGGGGCATGGGTCACGTTTTGTCCGTGGCCCGCCGGGTGGATCGCGGTCGGCGGGCTGCTGGCAGTCAGTGCCCTTGTCATTATCCGAATCGGTCTCTTCATCGGAAAGTAAGCGGCCTACGATCCGACCATGGCCGATCGCCCCGTCACCAAACTCGACAAGTCCACCGTGCTCACCGGTCTCTTCGCGGTGTGGGACGCCATCGATGCGCTGTTGGGCGGGCTCTCCGAAGCGCAATGGCGGGCGGCCAGCCCGCTGCCGGGTTGGGACGTCAAGGCCCTGGTGTCGCACATGATCGGCACCGAGTCGTTCCTTGCCGGCATCGCAGCGCCCCAGCCCGATGTCGACGTCTCCGCGTTGAAGCACGTGCGCAACGACGTCGGCGTGATGAACGAGTGCTGGGTCCGCCATCTGAGCGCGCACGCCGACGCCGATGTACTGGAAAGCTTCCGGGCGATCACCACCGACCGGCGCGAAGCGCTGACGACCATGTCCGACGACGAGTGGGACGCGGTGACGATGACTCCCACCGGCCCGGATTCCTACGGCCGGTTCATGCGGATCCGGGTGTTCGACTGCTGGATGCACGAAGAAGACATTCGCGTGGCGTTGGGGCGCCCGCCGTCCGATGACGAGCTGGCCGGCCCGGCGGCCTCGCTGGCCGTCGACGAGATCGCCGCGACGATGGGTTACGTGGTGGGAAAGCTGGCCAAGGCGCCCGAGGGCTCACGCATCCAGTTCGACCTCACCGGCCCGCTGGCCCGCACCATCCGGGTCAGCGTGGACGGCCGGGCCGCGGTGGTCGACGACTTCGGCGGCCAACCACCGACGGCGACGATCCGCCTGGACGGGCTGCAGTTCACCAGGCTCGCCGGCGGCCGCCCGATGTGTCCCGCCCGTCCCCACGACGTCGACCTCGACGGCGACAGAGCCGTGGCCGCCCAGGTCGTCGAGCACCTCAACTTCGTGATCTGATCGCAGCGCAGCGGGGAAGATAATCCCGTTGCCGCTGGTTGATAGGCAGGTACCATGGATGTTCCTGCCGAAAGTCGGTGGGGTGCGAGGGGCTGAAAGGTTTCGACTTCGCGCATCGAATCAAGGGAAGCGTGCCGGTGCAGGCAACTGACCACCGTAAGCGTCGTTGCAAACAGATAAGCGCCGATTCACATCAGCGCGACTACGCTCTCGCTGCCTAAGCGACAGCTAGTCCGTCAGACCGGGAAAGCCCTCGACCCGGACCCTGGCGTCAGCTAGAGGGATCCACCGATGAGTCCGGTCGCGGGACTTATCGGGACACCAACAGCGACTGGGATCGTCATCCTGGCTTGTTCGCGTGACCAGGAGATCCGAGTAGAGACATAGCGAACTGCGCACGGAGAAGTCTTGAGGGAATGCCGTAGGACCCGGGTTCGATTCCCGGCAGCTCCACTACAGAATGTGCTGTTCAACGCGGGGATTCGCTACGCGCCGCAGCTAGGTCATGCGACCTCGGGTTGGATCATGGGCCGGGTGAGCGGCTTTAATCGTCATACGCCGGCGACGCGGAGTTGTGCACGCCGGAGGCCGCATCAAGATGAGGAGCTCCCATGACCTATCGCCGCCTTGCTTTGGCGCTCGGCGCGGTGTTGGCGGCGGCCGTCATTCCGGTCCAGGCCCATGGCGAGCCGCCGACGAAGTGTCTGACCAACACTCCCAAGGGCAAGCAGGTCTACGTGCCCTGCGATCTGCTCAACGCCGGTGCCAATTTCCCGCCGGGGCAGCGTTGCCCTCCACCGATCGAGCAGTACCCGAAAGATGTGGCGGACTGGTGTGGCGAGGGTCCGGGTCTTGCGAGCACGACTCCTACGACTCCGACGAGTCCGGCGACGCCTACGAGCCCGACGACTCCCACGACTCCTACCAGTTCCACGACTCCTACGAGCCCGACGACTCCTACCAGCTCTGTGCGGCCTACGAGCTCGACGACCCCGACGAGTTCTACGACCACAACGAGTCCCACGAGCCCGGCCTCTCCGGGCAATGCAGGGTGACGACGCCTCGACGCGGGACCAACACTCCTTGCGCGCGGGATCAAGGCGGTTGTCGGTGAGCGGCATGCCGTTTGGTGCCGGCGCCGCACGGCCAGCTCTCAGCACTTAATAGCTGCGCCGAATCCTCACTGCGCGTTGGCATCTCAGTGCAGCGCTGGCAGATTATGCAGTGAAGGCGCCGCCGCCCTGGGTGTGATAGACACTGGGCGCCGGCTGCCGGCAGCCGGTCCCGGCGTCCCGCCAGAACTCACCCGGGTGAGACACCGCTGGGGTGATGACGGCTCACCCCGCCGGACAGCAGACTTGGTCCCAGTTCAACGTCGACGTATCGGCGTCCGGTGTCGTCGCCAAGGCTGCAACTTTCCTTGCCGGGCAAGGCGGAAATCGCCCAGCGGAAGTCGTCGAGAGAGCTCAGCGGAGAGGGACTCACCATGCACTTTGTTTCCAAGAAGGTCGTTGTCGTCGGTGGCAGCGCCGGCATGGGCCGGCAGGTCGCGATCGACGTCGTCGAGCACGGCGGCAGCGCAGTGATCATCGGACGTTCGAAGGCGCGGGTCGATGACACCGTCACCGAGCTGACCAGCCGCGGTGACGAGGCCTGGGGCATCACCGCCGAGCTGACCGATCGCGCCGCGGTCGCCGACGTGCGGCGCGCGCTCGCCGAACAGCACGGCGACGCGACGCTGTTGGTCAACGCGGCCGGCTTCTTCATTCCCAAGGCGTTTCTCGACTACGACGCACCGACTTACGACTCGTACATGGAGCTCAACTACGCCTTGTTCTTCCTGACGCAGACCGTCGTCGAGGGGATGATCGCCAAGGGTGAGGGCGGGGCCATCGTCAACATCGGCAGCATGTGGGCACATCAGGCGATCGGCCTGACCCCGTCGTCGGGATACTCGATGCAAAAGGCCGGCCTGCACGCGCTGACCCATAATCTGGCCATCGAGCTTGCCGGGCACAACATTCGGGTCAACGCGGTGGCACCGGCCGTCGTCAAGACCCCGCTCTACGAGGGCTTCATCCCGAAGGACGAGATCGATGCCACGCTTGACACTTTCGCGCCGCTTCACCCGCTCGGACGGGTCGGCGCCCCCGCCGACGTCGCCAACGCCGTCACGTATCTGCTCTCCGATGCGGCCAGTTGGGTAACCGGCGCGATTCTCAACGTCGACGGCGGCATCATGGCCGGCCGCAACTAGCACGACACCGGATCGAAATGTCAAGCGCAACAACACAACGCACGAACGAAGGAGATCCTGTGTCGCACAGATACAGCAAGCGCCCGGCAGCGGTCGACGCGTTGAGCCCCGAGCAATACCACGTCACCCAGGAGAACGGCACGGAGCGTCCTTTCACCGGAGAGTACTGCGACAACCATGAACCCGGCATCTACGTTGACATTGTTTCGGGCGAACCCCTTTTCGCCTCGGTGAACAAATTCGACAGCGGAAATGGCTGGCCCAGCTTCACCCAGCCCATCGACCCGGACAACCTTATCGAGCGGCGCGACCGCAGCCATTTCATGGATCGGGTGGAGGTGCGGTCTGTCCACGCCGACAGCCACTTAGGGCACGTATTCACCGACGGTCCAACGGAAGCTGGCGGGTTGCGGTACTGCATCAACTCGGCGGCCCTGCGATTCATCCACCGCGATGACCTCGAAGCCCAGGGCTATGGCCAATATCTGCACTTGTTCACCAAAGATGCATCGGAGCGAGACCAAGTCGGCATGAGCAGGAACCGTGACTGAACACAAGATAGCTGTGCTCGCCGGCGGGTGCTTCTGGATTATGGAGGACCTGTTCCAAAGGCAGCCCGGTGTGTCGTCCACCCGAGTCGGCTACACCGGCGGCGGCAACACGCATCCCACCTACCGCAATCACCCCGGCCACGCAGAAGCGCTCGAAATCACCTACGACCCGGACGAGACCGATTACCGGGCACTGCTGGACTTCTTCTTCCAGATTCACGACCCGACCACGACGGACCGTCAGGGCATTGGCGTCGGAACCAGTTATCGGTCGGCAATTTTTTATCTGGACGACGAGCAAAAACAAATCGCAGTGCAGACCATCGCAGACGTCGAGGAATCAGGCCGGTGGCTCGGAACGGTTGTCACCGAGGTGAACCCGGCAGGCGAGTTTTGGGAAGCCGAACCCGAGCACCAGAACTACTTGCAGCGCTACCCATCCGGCACGGCGGCACATGTCAAGGCGATGTAATAACGACATGGGCTCGACGACGGGATGACTCAGAACGCGAACCTCGCGGCACTATCGGCAGCGGGGGTGTCGGTGTGGCTGGATGACTTGTCCCGCGACCTACTGCGATCGGGCAGGCTGCGGCAACTGATCGACACCAGAAGCGTTGTCGGCGTGATCACCAACCCGTCGACATTTGAGCGGGCGCTTGCCCACAGCAACCTCTACGGCGAGCAGATCGCCGAGCTGACCGCGCGTGGCGTCGCGATGGACGTCGCGGTCCGCACGGTGATCACCGATGACGTCCGAGCGGCCTGCGATGTGCTGCACCCGCAGTGGGAGGCCTCCGACGGTATCGATGGCAGGGTGTCCCTCGAAGTCAATCCACTGGATGCGCACAACTGCGATCGAACACTCATGCAAGCAATCCAACTGGCCGAAATCGTCGACCGACCTAACGTATTCATCAAGATACCGGCGACCGCGGCGGGGTTGCCGGCAATCACCGCGGCATTGGCCAGAGGTGTCTCGGTCAACGTGACGTTGATCTTCTCTGCGGATCGTCACCGGGCGGTGATGGACGCGTACCTGACCGGTATGGAGGCCGCACGCTGCGCGGGCGCTGATCTATCCCGGATCCATTCGGTAGCTTCGCTTTTCGTCTCCCGGGTAGACACCGAGGTCGACGCGCGTCTGGAGAAAATCGGCACCGCGGAGGCACTCGCACTCCGCGGGCAAGCAGGCATCGCCAACGCGCGGTTGGCCTATGCGGCCTACCAGCAGGTCTTTGAAGCCGAGCCGCGCTACACCGCGTTGCGCGCCGCGGGCGCTCGTGTGCAGCGTCCGCTGTGGGCCTCCACCGGTGTGAAGAACCCCGCGTATCCCGACACGATGTACGTCACCGAGCTGGTGGCGCCGAATACGGTCAGCACTATTCCGGCGGCGACATTGGAGGCGCTGGCCGACCACGGCGTCATCAAGGGTGACACCATCACTGGCAAGTCGGCACAGGCCCAGGAAGTGTTGGATCGGCTGAGCGCGATCGATATCGATCTGCCCAACGTGTTCGCGGTGCTCGAACACGACGGGGTGGGCAAGTTCGCAGCCTCCTGGCTACGGTCGGTTCAGCGCTGAACGCACCCGGGCGCGCCGGCTTCTCGTTGTAGGCCACCCCGTCGGCGCGGAATGTCAGTGCGGCGGGGCGACTGTCGTCTTTCGGCGGGTCGCGTCGATGGCGTCGACCAGGAGCCACAGTGCCAGGCCGAAGAGCGCGATGTCCTTCATCAAGAACTCTCCGTCGGCGGACAAAACGGGAAAGCCACCAGCGGACGCCTCACCGACCCCGGGGGTCGTGACCATGAAACTCAATGTGGTCAGGAAGAACAGCGATGCGAGAGCACCACCCACCACGGAAGCCTTGGGCCACCATGGCTTGACGGCCAGCAATGCTGCGGTGACCAGTTCCACGGATCCGTTCAATCGGCCGAAGGCATCGATCGACATGCTTTCGTAGACCCAACTCAAGAAGGGGCTGTTGGCCACCCAATGCGAAATCCCCTGGGACTCATAAGACGTGAATTTCATGAGGCCGAACCAGACCAGAACTATCACCAGGCCATATCGTGCGACGAGTGGCGCGATGTCGGTCGTTCGAGGCTTTTCTGGCCGGTCAGTCATCACGGCGGTGGCCTCACTCTGTGACATGTGTTTTCCGTTCTGTGTGTACGCGTTTCATTGCGTGGCCGCTGCCGGGCATCCGGGCGGTTTCGGTTGCAGCTCAGATCAGCGACCACTATCTGCGCGCGGCGGGTGAGTTGTCCTCATCCGCCGAGGAAATTCACCCGGGCGAGGGGCAGTAATCCGTTACGTGACACAGTCTCTCGGCCGTGACGTGACGCGCCGGGTTCATCCCGCGCACGCCGGCTCCGGCAGGTCCAGGTCGGCCTTCGTCAAACGGTAGACCTGAAGCGTCAGGTTGTAGTACTTGTCGGTCTCGCCGACCCAGTCCATTCCCACCCGTCGGGCGGTAGCCACACCGCGGCGATTGTTGGGTCGCACGACCGCAAAGACCTCAGTAACACCGAGGTTTTCGAATGCCTGGTGTGCGATCGCGTGACCCGCTTCCGCGCCGTACCCGTGTCCCCAGGCCTTCGGCGACAGCTGCCAACCGATTTCTAAATCCGTGCCGCCCGGCGGCAGCGGAAGCAGGGCCACGCCCCCGATCACCTCGCCGGAGTCCCCATCGGTGATCGCCCACCGGCCCACCGGCAGCCTGCTCGGATCGCTTTCGGCGATCCACGCCGCCAGAACGCGTCGCATTTCGGCCCCATCGACGATGGGGGACAAGGCCGGACACAGCCAACGCGCCACTTCGGGCGCACCGTAAATCGCATACGCGGCGAGATCGTCGTCGAGCCGCCATGGCCGCAACGCCAACCGGGCCGTCCTGACCCGCCGGGTGTCGGGGTCCCATTCGACGTGACGATGCTCAACCATTCCCGTTCCTAGCGTTGTCCGCTCGCACCGGGCAGCGGCCTGGTCATTGCTCGAAGGCTGCCCCCGCGTGGGGTGAGTTGTCATCACCCCGACCGCTGGCTCACCCGGGTGAGGATCACCGCTAGCGAACTACAACAGGCCGAGTTCTCGCGCCCGGCTCACCGCCGCGCCGCGGTGCTCAACGCCCAGCTTGCGGTACACTGCGCGCTGATGGGTCTTCACGGTGTTGAGCGAGACGTAAAGCCGCTCACCGATTTCACGTCGCGATAACCGGGTGGCGAGCAGGCGAAGAACCTCAAGCTCCTTTGGGGTCAGCTCGTCGCAGAGCGCGCGCCTCTGGTTGCGCGAATCAGCTGCGACGCCCGTGCTCCGCTCGGCAGAGGCGAGCAGCGTCGAGACGATGCCCGCGTCCGGGCAATCGCGCACCAGGGTGCCGACCTCTTCGAGGATGGCCTGCGCGGCCCGTTGGTCGCCGAGTTTCTCGAGTATCTCCGCTCTGACCGACTGTGCCTTGGCCACCTCGAGGATCGCTCCGCCTTGGCGGGCCGACATCACCGCCATGTCGGCGGCGGCCGCCGCCGCGGTGGTGTCACCGCGCTGACGGAGGACTTGGGCCGCGGCAAGCGACACCGCCCCGTCCACGAAGTGTTGCGCGTCCGCCAGGTTTTGGGAGCCACCCGAAGCCTCGCGGATCTGGCGTTCGGCGTCTGCCAGTTGTCCACGTTCGGCCGAGATCAGCGCCAGATAGCCCAACGCGTAGATGCGGGCGCGGCGATCGCCCACCTTCTCGGCGAGCTGCACGGCCCGCTGGAAGGCGGCTTGCGCCTCGGACATGTTGTCCGAAAAGTACAGCGCGGAACCATAAATGCAATAGGCGCGCGATTGGCCCAGCGGCGCTTCGCCGAAATCGAGGGTGATCGCCCGGGCGGCGGTCTCGAGGGCCGCGGCGACGTCAGCCGTCTTGAACGAGTGAATCGCGCGCAACAGGACAACTTGAGAACTGATGGCCTGGCCCTCTGGGGTGTCGGTCGCGGATCGAGTCTCGGCCGCCTCGATCCACTCGGCGGCGTCATCGAGTTGGCCGACGCTCAAGGCGATCCAGGCCCGGGCCACGCTCAGCCGCGGATCCCGTAAGACGGTCTCCTCGGGAAGCAGATCGAGGTAGCCGGAGATGGTCGATACGCCGCCCCCGCTGAACTCGTCGGCCCAGTCCGCCGCGATCAGCTCGACACTGCGGGCGATGTCGCCGGCAGCGAGCAGGTGCCGCACCGCCTCATCGACGAGCCCCTCGGCCTCGAACCACGTCGCGGCTCGGCGGTGCAGTTCGGCGACGAGATCGGGCTCGGCGCGGCGTAGCTCGGTGCGCAGCAACTCTGCGAACAACTGGTGATAGCGATACCAGTGACGCGACGTGTCCAGCGGCACCACAAACAGGTTCTCGCGCTCGATCTTCTGCAAGACCGAGGCCGAGCCGGAGGTTTGCAGCACCGCGTCGCAGAGCGCACCGCTGAGTCGTCCCAGGACCGACGTGCGTAACAAAAAGCCGCGGAGGTCCGCCGGCTGGCCGTCGAGCACCTCGGCCATCAAGTAGTCGACGATATGACGGTTGTCGCCTGCGAACGTCTTGATGAACGCGGCGGTATCGGCACGACCGGCAAGCGAGAGGGCGGCAAGGTAAAGACCGGCGGCCCATCCTTCGGTGCGCTGGTGCAACAGATGAATGTCGTTGGGGGCCAATCCCAATCCGATGACATCGTTCAGCAGATGGTGCGCCTCAATCGGCCCGAAACGTAAATCATCGGTTCGCACCTCGGCAAGCTCACCGCTGGCCCTCAGCCGAGCCAACGGCAACATCGGATCGGATCGGGTTGCCAACACCAGGTGCAGGTTCGCCGGCATGCGGCTGATGAAGAACGCAAGCTGCTCATGTACCGCTCGACCTACCACCTGATGGTAGTCATCAAGAATGAGTACGACCGGGTTGGCGATCGTGTCCAGATCGTTCAGCAGGGTAGGGAGGACGACCTGCACTGGGTCGGCGCCCATCGCTAGCAGTTCAACCGCGCGAATCCCCGTGCCAGGACTGACCTTTTGCAGCGCAGCGACCGCGTACATCCAAAACCACACCGGGTCGTTATCGGAGGAGTCAAGCGACAGCCACGCGAACCGCTCGTCCTCGCCCGCACCCGACGCCCACTGCGCAAGCAATGTGGTCTTGCCCCAGCCCGCCGGCGCACTCAGCAGGGTCAGCTTGCGGCGACGTCCGGCCGTTAGAGCGTCCAGCAGGGCGCCACGGTGAACGAGCTGCGCCCCAATGGCGGGGACGTGCAGCTTGGTGGCGAGCAGGACTGCTCGCGCAGTGGCTTCTCCAATGGCGTTGTCGCTGCGCCCAGCCGAGCCGCTCATGTCCGAACTCCGCGAATCTGTTGAATCCAGCAGGCGGGCGGCAAAAGTCGGCGTCGATGCGTCCGTAGTGGACGTAACCGCCTCGGCATCCCAGTGTGCCCTTGCGAGGCCGCCCGGACTCGTTCCGCTCGCTAATCGCGGCAATTCTATTGGATCAGGGGCGTTGTCCGGAAATGCCGCGGGCGCATGTCGGCGGTGCCCGTTTGGGCGGGCGGACGCCCGTCGTGTCAAGGGCTCAATGGTCGTCTCGTGAGCCGCGCTCACGCTGTGCCCACTCACCGCACTTCTCCCTCTTGGCTCGCCGAAACGTCAGCTCCCGCAACAGATCACACAGCCGCCCGCCCGCCGCCAGTCGTCGGCGTTCTCATGGTCGTCGGGACACCAATACGTAACCACCGACGCCGAAAACCACCGGCATCATCATCAAGATTCCCAACAGTGTGCTCATCATCGTCTTCTCAACCCTCTGCGCATTTGCGCTCCGGTGCCGGTTCGTTCGTGAGTCGTGGCGATCCGAAGCGCAATGACTACGTTGGCACCGCGGGTACGGCCGTCGCCATCGCCCGGCGGGTGATCTTTAGCTCCGGGGTGGTGTATGCCTAGTGGCCATGGTTTTTGACGGACCGGTCAGTCGGCGCCGTGGATGAGCTGGGTCAATTGGGTGCGGGAGGTGATGCCGAGTTTGGTGAAGGCGTTGCGTAGGTGGGTTTTGACGGTGTGGGGGGACAGGTGCAGTTGCTGTGCGACGGAGCGGTTGGTTGCGCCTTGGGCGATGAGGTGGACGACGGTGAGTTCGGAGTCGGTGAGGCTGTCCCAGCCGGTTTTTGCCCGTGGGTGGTTGACGATGCGGCGTTCGACGCCCAGTCGGCGTAGCGCGCGGCCGACTCGGCGGGCATCGGCGGTTGCTGCGCAGTCGATGTAGGTGTCGAATGCGGCGTTCAGTTGGTCGATTGCTGCGGTGTGGTGTTGTGCGCGAGCCAGTTCGACGCCGGCGTCCTCGGCGGCGCTGGCGTAAAGAAGCGGGCGCGGCAAGGCGCGAAGCGACTCCGCGACGGCCACCAACGCCCGGGTATCGTGTTCGAGGATCGCGCGGGCATAGCCGGCCACCGCCGCGAACAGCGGCACCGCAGGCCGCTCACGTTCAAGCACCTCGGTGGCTTGCAGGACCCGCGCGCGCAAACCGGCATCACCGGCGGCCGAAGCCACCCGCGCACCCAGGATCAGTCGAACCAATGCGTGGGGGAAAAACGGTGTCGCCAGCAGGATGACGTCGCCGAGCCAGCGCATCGCATCATGAATGTCGTCGCGCTGCCACGCCGCCCGCGCGAGCACATACGCCGATCCCCGACGTATGCCGGCGGAGCCGGCGGAGTGGGCTTCGTGCGCGTCATTGACCATCTGTTGCAGCAAGTTCCGGTCATCGGTGTGCGCCGCCACCTCGGCGAGAATCACCGTGCGAAGCACGTCGTGCTCGGTGGCCCCCGTCCGCTGTGGTGGCGCAAGGCATTCCGTCGCGTCGCGGGCGGCCGACAGCCGGCCCGCAGCGAGGTGCACGAGCCCACTGAAGACGGCCCACAGAGAGAGGGCCATCGCGTTGCCCTCCCGGCTGGCTTGCTCTATGCCGTCGGTGACCTGGGCCGTCGCGTCGTCCAACCGGCCGACCACTGCCAGCAGGTTTGCGTTGTACATTCCGGCATAGGCGTGCGCCAACGCCGTTTCATTCGTGTGGGCGAGCGGACCAAGCTCTTCGAAACGGCGTAGTGCTCGGGCCGCGTATCCCTCACCGGCATCGAGCAAAGCGTGGGTCACGCCTGCCATGATCGTGGCCTCGAGATCACCGGTTACTGCCGCGGCCGAGGCCGCCTCGTCGGCGGCCTCCCGCCGTTGCCCACCTTCGTCGAACACCAGGTTGTACGCCAGCCACGCCAGATGCCGTGCCCGGGTGACCTCGCTGAGCCCGGGCAACTCGAGCGCCCGCCGATTCTCCTCCACCCGCCGCTGGTCAGTGTGCTTGGTGTGCACCGGAAGCCGGAGACGGATCTCGGCCTCCACTTCAGGCGACGCCGCCTCCGCGAGCGCCATGTCGGCCATTTCTTCGGCCTCGCCATAGCGACTGGCCCGGTTGAGCCACCCCACCGTTTCCGCGACCAGTGATCCACGCTCGGCGTCGTCGCCGGGCAACAGCTCCAACGCGCGCTTGCTCAGGTCGGCGGCCGCGCTCGCATCGCCGCGGCCGACCGATTGCGCAGCTCGGCGCAGCGCCTCGATCGCCTCCCGGTCTCCGGGCTCGGCGCTGCGTGCCAGTTGGGCAGCCACCTCGGCCGGCGCGGCGCCCATCGCCAGCATGACCGACGCCGACTGGCGCTCCATCGCCCGCCGTAACGATTGCGGCAACGACTGTCGGGTTGCCTCGCGCAGCAAGTCGTGCCGAAATCGCAATTGGTCACCGTCTTCGACGAAAAGATCCGCGCGCACCGCCTCCTCGAGCGCCGACAGCAGCGACGTCGGCGATCGCTCCAGCATCGCGGCCAGCAGGCCGGCCGAGAACCGGTCCGGCAGCACCGCGGCCACCCGGACCGCCTCTGAAGCGCCATCGGAGAGCAGTTCGAGTCGTTGATGCATACTGGCGCCCAGACGCCGTGGAAGCTCGTTACCGGTGGCCCCCACGCGCCCGCCGGTAACGTTCAGTCGGTCCTCCTCGCCCAGCCCCCCGACGAGCTCGCTGACCAAGAACGGATTTCCGTGCGCCTTGGCGGCCAGAGTCAGCAGCGACACATCGGCTTTCGCCCGCACGGCGTCGCAGACCATGTCGGCGACCGCCTCCGGCGTCATGGCCCCCAATCGCAAAAATGTGGCATTTGCGCGCTGCAGGACCGATAACGTCTCTTGCACCGCGGGTCCCCCGGCCCCGGTGCGGGCAGTCAAGACCCAGAGCACTGACGCGTCGGGCCGCGCGGTGGTGAGCGACCGCAGCGCCAACAGCGTGCCGTTATCGGCCCAGTGAACGTCCTCCAACACGATCGCCAGCGGTGTTTGTGCGGCCGCGGCATGAATCGCGTCGGCCAGATCGTGCACCACCCAGTAGCGGAGGTCGGCGGAGCCGCCCAGCCGGCGCAACGCCTCGGCGTCGCCCACCGGGGGATCGGCGTTGAGCGTGGCCATGAACAGCGAGAAAAACGGCACCGTCTGCTGGTACTCGAACGCCTCACCGAACAGCGTCCGTACCCCGGCTTTGTCGGCCAGCACCAACACCTCGGTCAGCAACCGACTCTTCCCGATGCCGGGCGGGCCTTCGATGACCAGCACGCCACCGCGCCCTTGGGCGACCGCGGTAACTAGCGAGCCGATCAGTTTCAGCTCGTCTGCCCGCCCTCGAATCGGCGGGGTGACCAAGCGCTGGCCGCCGACGTCAAATAGGCCGGTGGAAGGACCCATCGGGTGTCCTGTCTACGGTTTATTTAGCGGATTGCCGTTGCAGTGCACGTCATTGTAGGCCGCGCACGGTCGCCTAGCGATTTGCTGTAGGTCAGTCGGCGCCGTGGATGAGCTGGGTCAATTGGGTGCGGGATGTGATGCCGAGTTTGGTGAAGGCGTTGCGTAGGTGGGTTTTGACGGTGTGGGGGGACAGGTGCAGTTGCTGTGCGACGGAGCGGTTGGTTGCGCCTTGGGCGATGAGGTGGACGACGGTGAGTTCGGAGTCGGTGAGGCTGTCCCAGCCGGTTTTTGCCCGTGGGTGGTTGACGATGCGGCGTTCGACGCCCAGTCGGCGTAGCGCGCGGCCGACTCGGCGGGCATCGGCGGTTGCTGCGCAGTCGATGTAGGTGTCGAATGCGGCGTTCAGTTGGTCGATTGCTGCGGTGTGGTGTTGTGCGCGAGCCAGTTCGGCGCCGGCGTCCTCGGCGGCGCTGGCGTAAAGAAGCGGCCGCGAAGAGGAGTGGAGTAACTCGGCGGCAACCACTAATGCCCGGGCATCACGCTCGAGAATGCCGCGGATGTGTTGAGCGACGGTGCAGAACAACGGAACCGCCGAGTCGCGTCCGAGCACGGCAATGGCGTCCAGCAGGCGCGCGCGCAAGCCGGCATCACCGGCGGCTGACGCGACCCGCGCGGTCAAGGTCAGCTGGTCCAAGACGGCCGGCAAGAACGGTGTCATGAGTAGCGAGATGTCGTCGCCGAGCCAGCGAACCGCTTCATGAACATCGTCGCGTTGCCACGCCGCCAGTCCTAGCGCGCACGCCGCCCCGCGTCGTACGGCGGGTGAACCGTTGGAGTAAGCATCGCGCGCCTCATTCATGGTCTCTAACAACAAGGTTCGGTCGTCGGTGCGCGCCGCTACCTCCGCCAGGGTGAACATGCGCATCGCGTTCACAAACGTCGACCCCGGTCGCTCCGGCTTCGGCAACCGCTCGGTGGTAGCGCGGGCGGCCGACAGCCGGCCCGCGGCCGCCTGCACCACCCCCGCCATCAGGGCCCAGATGTGGAGCGCCATGCCGTCGCGTTCCTTCTGGGATGTTTCTGTGCCGTTCGCGACCAGCGTGGCCGCATCTTCCAGCCGTCCGGCCACGGCAAGCAGGTTTGCCAGGTGGCATCGGGCGAGGTTATGGGTAGTCATATCGCCCGCGGGGGGCAGGGCCTGGAGTTGCTCAACGCGGTGCAGGGCGCGGCCCGCGTACCCGTTCGCACAGTCGAGGTAGGCGAGTGCAACTCCCGAAAGGATCCTCGACTCGAGATCGCCGGTCGATGCGGCGGCGGCCGCCGCCTCGTCGGCTGCCGCGCTGTCTTGTCCGTGTTGGCCGTGCATCGTCAGGTTGTACGCCAGCCACCCCCGATGTCGTGCCTGGGTGACTTCGCTGAGGCCGGGCAACTGAAGCGCGCGGCGGTTCACTTCGATGTGTCGCGCGGTCGTATCTGTGATTGCCGTCCGAAGCCGCAGGAGGATCTTGGCCTGTTCTTCGGGCTGCAGCGTGGCGGACAGGGTGGAGCTGGCCAACCGTTGCGCCTCCTCGTAGCGGGTGGCCCGATTGAGCAGCACGATCGTTTCCGTCACGAGCGGTCCACGTCCCGAGTCTTGGGGTGGCATAAGTTCCAAGGCGCGCGTGCTCAGATCCGACGCTGCGCCCGGATCGCTATTAGCCACCGACTGTGCGGCTTCGCGCAGTGCGGCGATCGCGGCCTGATCGCCAACCTCAGCGCTGCGGGCGAGCTGGGTTGCCACCTCCTCGGGCGCCGCCCCCACGTCCAACATGACGGTTGCCGATTGCCGCTCCATCGCTCGGCGCAACGACTGGGGCAACGACTGCCGCGTCGCTTCGCGCAGCAGGTCGTGACGAAACTTCAGGTGTTCGCCCTCCTCAATGAGGAAGTCGGAGCGGACTGCCTCTTCTACCGCCGAGACCAGGGCGGCCGGTCGGTGTTCCAGCATCGCGGCGAGCAGGCGGGCCGAGAACCGGTCGGGCAGCACGGCGGCTACTCGCACGACTCGGCTCGCGATGTCGGAGAGCTGGTCGAGTCGTTGCTGCATGGTGTCGCCCAGTCGTCGTGGCAGTGCATCTCCGGTGGCGACCGCGCGGCCGCCGCTGACGTCGAGCCGGCCCTCCTCGTCCAGGCCTCGCAACAGCTCCGTCAGCAGGAACGGGTTGCCGTGTGCCTTATCGGCGAGACTGAGCAGCGACGCCTCGGCCCTGGCACGCACGGCGTCCTGCACAATGTCGGCGACCGCGCTCGGTGACATGGCCGTCAACCGCAGAAACGTGGCGTCATCGCGTTCCAGCGCGGTCAGCGTCTCGCGAACCGCCGGGCCGCCGGCGCCGGTTCGGGCGGTGAGCACCCACAGCACCGGGGCATCGGGCCTCGTCGCTGCCAGCGACCGCAGCGCCAGCAGCGTGGCGTTATCGGCCCAATGGATGTCTTCGAGGAGGATCACCAACGGTTTTCGGGATGCGGCCGCATGAATGGCGGCTTGTAAATCGCGCACCACCCAGTAGCGGAGATCGGCCGACGTGCCCAAGCGGCGCAAAGCCTCCGCATCACCGACGGGGGGATCCGCGCGCAGGGTCGCCATGAACAGCGAGAAAAATGGCACCGTCTGCTGGTACTCGAAGGCCTCGCCGAATAGTGCCCGCACACCGGCCTTCTCGGCGAGCGCCACGACCTCGGTCAGCAAGCGGCTCTTTCCGATGCCGGGCGGCCCCTCGATGACCAGTACGCCGCCGCGCCCCTGAGTGAGCGCCGCGATCAGCGTGCCGATCACCTTTAGCTCGCCCGTCCGCCCGCGAATCGGCGGTGTGCGCGGATTCCCCGACGCCCTCGCGGTGCTCACGCGAACCGCCCCCCACCGACGTGAAGTAGGCGGGCGGACGACTTCCAAGTTATGTGATCCACAGTTCTCGCCACCGCTAGCGCTGGCAATCAGTGTAAGCGTGTTCCTGCCCCACCTGGTGAACCGCCATTCGGCGCTTCATCCCCTGATCGCCGCTGCCGCAAGAGCAAACCGAGTGCGCGCGAGCAGCTCGAAACACTCGGCAAATCACCCGGGTGAATCAGTCGCGGGGGCGATGACCAAACGTCGCGCGCCGATTAATGCTGGCTTAACAACTGACGAGCGGACGGTACGTGGAGCCGAACGCGTTTTCGGATCCGCGTGGGCGCCGCACAAGTGAGCAACGCCTCGCGATGACGTGGACGACCTGGCTGCGTTGAGCACCACCGAACGCCATCGCCACAAACGGGAGAAACCAGATGACGCCTCGTCAATTTCAACGATCGCCGGCCGAAATCGGCTCCGGCGCCGCACGAACGCCACGGCTGCTGGATCGAGTGCTCGATGCCGCCTTCGCCCGGCGTTGGTCCCATCGGAAGGGAGATACCGCGATGGACCCGGTCTCGGCGATCGAGGATCAACTTCACGCGCTGCAGCCCATCTGCAGTGCCGAGCGGGTGTCGACCGGCACCACCTGCGGTGCGCCGGCGGTGGCGGTCGCCGAGATCCACGCCGTCGACGGATGCGACCGGATGGGGCTCACCCCAGACGGCGACTTCGTCGAGACGTTCTGCCAAGCCTGCTTGGCCATCGTGCGATCGGCGATGGCGACCTACGTGAGCGACAGGCGCGAGATGGCTTCCCGATGCGGCACCCGCCCGGTGTGCGCCACCTGCGGGCGTCCCACGGGATACCTGCGCAGTGTCTTTGCTGTGCGCCCGATCGGACCTGGGCGGCTGACATCATGACCCCACTACAAATTGCCATCCTGTCTGTGGCCGCGGTGGCCGGTGATTATGCGGTCCTTACGTTGATTAATGGCCAGCTAAGCGAATTCGGTGTCGCCACCGCCGTTTGCGCGGGATCGTTGGTCACGGCGGGACTGATCATCCATGCCGCCAACCGGCGCCGCCAGGCGATGGCGCGGGGACGCGCGGCTGTCTGGGAGCGCCGTGATCGGCAGGCGGCTACCATCGCCGCACAGCGGGCACCGCTGTGCGGAGGAGCCAGCCAAAAGCCAAGTGAATCAACCAGTTTCGTCGACCGGCAACTGACGCGCTTATGCGGGGCATGCGCGCCGACTTTCAACCGAGAGCCGACATGATGAGCCCGCGGCCGCCCAGGCCGATGATCCCCGAAGCCACCGGCTCACTGCGCCAGATCAGCCGCTATCTCCGCGGAGCGACCGGATAATAAACGCGCGCTGGGAGTTTCGAAGATGGATTTCGGGGCGCTGCCACCAGAAGTCAACTCCGGCCGCATGTACTGCGGTCCCGGCTGCGGGTCGATACTGGCTGCCTCGGCGGCCTGGGACGGGATGGCCGCCGACCTGCATTACACGGCCGCTGCCTACGGGTCGGTGATCTCCGACCTGACCAGCGCGGCATGGCTGGGTTTGGCATCGGTGTCGATGGCGGCCGCCGCCGCGCCCTACGTCTCGTGGCTGACGACGACTGCCGCGCTGTGCGAGCAAGCGGCTACCGGGGCCAGGGCCGCCGCGACCGCCTACCAGGCCGCATTTGCGATGACGGTCCCTCCGCCGGTGGTCGCGGCCAACCGCGCGCAGCGGATGGTGCTGATCGCGACTAACATCCTCGGTCAAAACGCGCCGGCCATCGCGGCCACCGAAGCCGAGTACGGCGAAATGTGGGCCCAAGATGCCGCCGCGATGTACGAGTATGCCGGCGCATCCGCGGCCGCTTCGGCGGTGCCGCCGTTCACCTCGCCTCCGCCCACCACAAATCCAGCCGGGGCCATCATGTCGACGGGCTCGCAACTGCTCTCAGCGGTGCCCAACGCGCTTCAGGGGCTTGCGCTGTCCCCGGCCACCGCGCCGTCACTGTCGTCGTTCTCGCAGTTGCTCAGCTTCCTGAGCCCGGTGAACTTGGGCGTTTCGTCGGCGGCAACGGCCATCACGTCGACGGGCACGGGCGGATCATATGCGGGCTTGGGGTACGCGATGCACTACGACCCAGAAGGTGCCAGCAAGATGGACGCCATTCTGGAACGTTTGGGGGCGCCGCCGGCAGGCTCCGCGGCCGGCGGGCTCGCGTCAGTCGGTTCGGCAGGGCCGGGGGCGGGTAGCGGTGCGTCACCTGTAATGACAGCGGGTTTGGGCCGGGCATCCTCGATCGGCGCGCTATCGGTACCGCCACACTGGGCCGCGGCCACGCCGACCATCAGAAGTGTCGCGGTGACATGGCCGAACGCGCTCCCGGGTGCCATCCCGACCGTCCTCGCAACGAGCCCCGAAAACATGCTCGACGAAATGCTGTTGGCGAGTATGGCGGTGCGCGGCATCCGCGGTGCGCCCCCTCAGGGCCGGCCCACGATCACGATTACCGTGACGCCTTCGCGTTCACCCGGGTGAATTAGCTCGCCGGGTGATGACGACTCACCCCGCGCCGGTGAATGCTGACTCAGCAGCTGGCGAGCGGAGGGCAAATGCAGCCGACCACGTACCGGATGTGCATTCGAGGCCGCGTGACCGAGCGGCTCGGGTTCGCATTCGAAGGGATGCGCCTCGAGGCCGGTACGACCGAAACCGTGTTCACCGGCGAAATCCGCGACCAGTCACAGCTTTACGGACTCCTGGACCGGGTCCGTGATCTCGGCCTCGAGCTCGTCAGCGTACAACCGCAGCCCGCGGCTGACCCGACGACAACAACCCACATCAGGAAGGACATGTAATGCGAGCCATAACTGTTTCAGATCGTGACGCCGGTACCGCTGGTCTGTCGCTGACGGACCTGCCTTATCCTCAGGCGGCCGACAACGATGTCGTTGTGCGGGTCCACGCCGCTGGTTTCACCCCGGGGGAGCTCGACTGGCCGCACACGTGGATCGACCGCTCGGGTCACGACCGGACGCCGAGCGTGCCCGGCCACGAGCTGTCGGGCGTGGTGGTTGAATTGGGCTACGGCACCACACTTTTAACCGTTGGACAGCGGGTGTTCGGCCTCGCCGACTGGGCCCGCAACGGCTCGCTGGCGGAGTACGCCGCCGTGGAAGCCCGTAATCTCGCACCGCTGCCGATGGACATCGACCATACTGTGGCCGCGGCGCTGCCGATCTCGGGATTGGCGGCCTGGCAGGGTTTGTTCGACCACGGCCGCCTCGCCGCCGGGCAGACGGTTCTGGTCCACGGCGCCGCCGGCGGGGTGGGGTCGATCGCGGTGCAGCTCGCTCGCGAGATCGGTGCGCGCGTCATCGGTACCGGCCGGACCGCAGACCGGGACCGGGCGACGGAGCTCGGCGTCCACGCCTTCATCGACCTGGAGAACGAAAAGCTCGAAGACGCAGGCGAAGTCGACGTGGTGTTCGACGTGATCGGCGGAGAGGTTCTCGCCCGATCGGCCGCTCTGGTGCGCGCCGGCGGAACGCTCGTCACCATCGCTGAGCCGCCGAAGACGCAGCCGCAAGACGGAAGGGCAATTTTCTTCCTTGTCGAGGCCGATCGCGCCCAGCTCGCCGCCCTCGCCGCGCGAGTGCGCGATGGACGCCTTCGGCCGGTGGTCGGTGCAGTGCTGCCGCTTGCCGAAGCAGCCGCCGCATTCGCTCCGGCGAAGCGCGTCCCAGGCAAGACGATCCTGCGCGTCGCCGAAGACTGAAAACGGAGGCAGCCGAAATGGCCATGAAAATAGCACTAGCCGCACTGGTGGTTGCGGTAATGCTCGCGCCCGCAAGCGATGCCGCGCCGGTGCCGGAGAATTCGGATCAAAACCCCGTGATCCGACCAGTTTTCAGCCAACCCACCAACGTTCCCGGTAAATCGCTGGAAGCGGTGGCCGTCAGCTATCCGCCCGGCGGTAAAAGCGAAGCCCACCACCACGCAAAATCGGCGTTCATCATGGCGTACGTGATCTCCGGAGCGATCCGCAGTCAGGTGGAAGGTGAGCCGGCACGCGTCTACCACGCCGGTGAGACGTGGAGTGAAGCCCCTGGCGCGCACCACACGATCAGCGAAAACGCCAGCACCACCGAACCCGCCGAATTACTGGCGGTTTTCCTGCTCGATACCGGAGACGGCCCGCTCACCACCAACGACAACGCCTGAAGATGAGACATCGTTCACTCCGGGCGCTCGAAACCGTCGCACGACGGCTAATCCGTCGAGTCGGTTTGGAAAAGAGGGCAGATGAAAGCCAGTAAAGACTTCGACGTGATCGTCATCGGTGGCGGAGTGGGCGGTGTGGCCGCCGTGCGCAAGCTTGCATCCGTGGGCCTTTCGGTAGCGCTCGTCGAGGATCGTCTGGTCGGCGGAGAATGTCATTACTGGGGTTGCAACCCGAGCAAAACGTTACTCCGCCCGATCGAGGTGTTCAACCTCGCAAAAGCGGTTCCCGGTGTGCGAGAGGCGATTTCGGACCGCAGGTTGGACGTTGCGGCCGTCTTCAAGAAGCGCGACGCGATCATCGAGAACCTGTCGGACCAAGACCGAATAGAGTCGCTGCGGCAAGCCGGTGTTGCGGTGTTTCACGGGTTCGCTCGGTTGAGCGGCCAACGAACAGTGCGGGTGGCCTACACCCTGGGAGACACCACCGAAGCCGTCTTGACCGCACGTCACGCGGTCGTGCTGGCCACCGGCACTCGTCCCAACGTGCCGGAGATACCTGGGCTGGCGCAGGCACGCCCGTGGACCAATCGGGACCTGACGACCATGACGCGGGTGCCGCCTCGCGCGCTGCTGGTGGGTGGCGGCCCCGTCGCTGTCGAGTTCGCGACCATCCTGAGCGGGTTAGGCTCAGCGGTAACGCTTCTGGTGCGTGAGAACACTCTGCTAGCCAGCTGCGAACCCGAAGCTCGAGAGCTGGTCACGCAATCGCTGCGCAGCAAAGGCGTGACGATTCACTTCGAGACGGAGTTGTCGGCGGTATGCCGGCCCGTGCCGGGCGGCTGCGTCACGGCAACTTTCCACGACCAGACCATCGAGGTAGACGAAATCGTCCTGGCCGCGGGACGCCGCACCAACACCGACACCATCGGACTGGAATCCCTTGGCCTGCCAAGCGGCGGCTTCGTCACAGTGAACGACCATCTCCAGGCGGTCGGCGTCTCGGGCGGTTGGCTCTACGCCCTCGGGGATACCACCGGGCGTGCCCGGCTGTCTCATATCTCCACCTACCACGGCCGGGTCGTGGCCGACATCATCGCGGCCCGGGCCGCGGGACGTGAACTATCCGACAACGAGTTGATCGCCCGTGATGCCGGCAATGTGGCGCAGGTTATCTACACCGAGCCTCAAGTGGCCTGGGTGGGGCGCACCGAAAGTCAGGCCCGGGCAGAAGGGTTCGCGGTTCGGACGAGGGCTGCCCGTTACCCCGGCGCGGTGTCGTTCCTTGCCCTGTACCGGGACGGCTTCCAAGGATGGGCAAAATTGGTGATCGACGCCGAGACCAACACACTTCTCGGCGCGACATTCGTGGGCCCGCAGTTCTCCGAACTGGTTCAAGCAGCCACACTGGCCATCCTCGCGGAGGTCCCGGTCAGTCTGCTACGCCATGCCGTCGCACCACATCCGACGGTCAACCAGGTTTGGGATCCGCTACTGACCCAAGAATCCGAGCTCGGCCCGTTGCTGGAGAACGAGGCGCGGCAAGCGCAGAAGAGCGCGTGAGCGAATCCCTGAGAGGAACGGCAATGACCTACGAGTGGCCGGTAGTGCGACTGTGACCATGCTGGTAGCGGGGGTCCGTACGCTCGGCGGCGACGTGGTGACGTTCGAAGCGGACGACCCGCGACCGTTGGCGGCCGACGAGGCTCTTGTCGACATTCGAAGTGCCGGCGTTGGCAACTGGGACAACGTCATTCGCTATGGCGGCTGGGACGTCGGAACACCGCCGCCGCTGGCGCTCGGCGTCGAGGCCGCCGGGGTCATCAAGGCCGTCGGTGGCCACTCGAGCGGATTCAGCGTAGATCAAGAGGTGCTGTGCCACCCCGTGCCGCTACGCGACCAAGGCACGTGGGCGCCGTTGCTGATCGCACCCGCCGGGTCGCTCGCCCACAAACCGCCCGAGGTTCCGTGGGAGATCGCAGCGATCTTTCCGGTGCCGGCCTTGACCGCCGAGCAGGTGGTTGCCGAGGCGTTGGCACTGCGCGGTGGAGAAACGTTGCTCGTTCATGGCGCGGGCGGAATCACCGGTGGGCTGATCGTCCAGATGGCCGCCCTGCGCGGGGCCGAGGTGCTCGCGACCGCCGGCCCGCGCAGCGCCGACCGGGTCCGCGGCCATGGCGCCCGCGAAGTCATCGACTACCGCGATCCGCTCTGGCCCCGACACGCACGTGCGTTGGCCAAGGACTCCATCGACGCCGTCGCCAACGCGGCCCCAGGCGGTGCTGCCGCGGCGATGACCGCGCTTGCCGACGGCGGCCGGCTGGCCACCATCACCCCCGATCCACCCGCATCGACCCGGGGGATCAGCGTGACAGCGGTTTACGTCCGCTCCGACGGGGCCCAACTCGGCCGCCTCACCGCGCTACTCGCCTCCGGTCGATTGAGCATGCCGACCCCGCGTTCCTGCGGCCTCGATCAGGCCGCCGCCGCCCTCGCGCACGTCGTCGCGGGCCACGAGCCCAGCGGAGTGGTGATCACGCAAACGAACTCACCAAGTTAGCCGCAAACCTCACACCACAGAAGGAGTCTGCAGATGACCACCATTACCCCCATCCACACCGGAGTGGCCGATCACATCGGGCACTACGCCGACGCGGTCACCGTATCCGGCGGTGGCACAACAATTTTCGTCTCCGGAACACCCGGGGTACGCGAAGACGGCACGTTGCCCGACGACTTCACCGAGGAGGCGCGTCAATGCTGGACCAATGTCGAAACCGCGCTCCGCAAGGCCGGTGCCGAACTCACCGACATTGTCTACATGCGCCAATGGGTCACCAGCCGTGACAACGCGTCCGCCTACCTGGCGGTGAGCAAAGAGTTCATCCGCCACCGACCCGGCGGCATGTTCAGCATCATCGACGGGCTGGTATGGCCCGACATCCGGGTGGAAGTCGAAGTCATCGCCGTCCTGCCGGCATGAGCGATTACGCGAAACTCCAGCTATCCACCGACGAACTGCTGACCACGACCCGCTCGGTGCGCAGACGCCTCGACCTGACCAAACCCGTTCCCATCGGCCTGATCCGGGAATGCCTGGAGATCGCGGTGCAAGCACCGACGTCGGCCAACGTGCAGAACTGGAGCTTCATCGTGGTCACCGACGCCCAACAGCGTCGTGCGATCGCCGATGTGTACCGCCGCACCTGGGACCTGATCGCCGCGTCGCCGTACGCGGTCGCCGATCGGTTCAAGGAGGACCCCGCGCGCAATCG
>NZ_LZLL01000636.1:0-533 GCF_001669335.1 Mycobacterium sp. 1245852.3
GCGCTGCAGGCCAACAGGATCGCCAGGGCCCGCGCGGTCCCCTCGACCGCCTCGCTGCCCCCGCCCACCAGCACCGTGTAGACACCTGATCGGGTCGCGACTTTCTGGCCGCTGACCCGCATGTCGTCGCCGGCCACCGCGTCGTCGGGCAGGCCGCGACGCAGGTTGAAGTCGAACTGATCCGGCGAGACCAGCGGCGTTTTCGGCGCCGAGCCGGACCGCCTGACCACGGTGCCGTCCGGGCCGATCAACTGGGTCGCGACCACCCGCTGGTCGGTGTGCAGCAGCGCGTTGTCGAGGTCGTCGAACGAATCGGCCTGCAGCGCCTTGGTGATATCGCGGACCCGTTCGGCGGTGGCGTAATCGACGCCCGCCAGCAGCGACCGGTACAGGATCGCGTCCAGTCCCGCGCCGGCGATGGCCAGCGCACACAGCACAACAATCGCCGACACCGCGGCCGAGCGGGCCGAGATGCCCAGGTGCGGCAGGTGCCGCGGACGCAGCCGCCCGCGGCCCCGGGCCGACCGGCCACC
>NZ_LZLL01000637.1:0-1925 GCF_001669335.1 Mycobacterium sp. 1245852.3
CTGTGGAACAGCGAGCTGCCGTTCGGGCAGGCGCAGAACCAGGCCTACGGCTACCTGTTTCCGCACGGCACCTTCTTTCTGCTCGGCCACGCGCTGGGCGTGCCCGGCTGGATCACCCAGCGACTGTGGTGGGCGCTGCTGCTCACCGTCGGCTTCTGGGGGCTGCTGCGCGTCGCCGAGGCGCTGCGGATCGGCAGCCCGGCGTCGCGGGTGATCGCCGCCGTCGCGTTCGCGCTGTCCCCGCGAGTGCTGACCACGCTCGGCTCGATCTCGTCGGAAACCCTGCCGATGATGCTGGCGCCGTGGGTCTTGCTGCCCACGATCCTGGCCCTGCGCGCCACCGGCGACCGGTCGGTGCGCGCGCTGGCCGGGCAGGCGGGCCTGGCCATCGCGCTGATGGGCGCGGTGAACGCCATCGCGACCGCGGCCGGCTGCCTGCCGGCGGTGATCTGGTGGGCATGCCACCGACCCAACCGGTCGTGGTGGCGATACACCGGGTGGTGGCTGGTGGCGCTGGCGCTGGCCACGCTGTGGTGGGGGGTCGCGCTGATGATGCTGCGCGCCATCAGCCCGCCGTTCCTGGACTTCATCGAATCGTCCGGCGTGACGACGCAGTGGTCGTCGCTGGTCGAGATGCTGCGCGGCACCGACAGCTGGACCCCGTACGTGGCGCCGACCGCCACCGCGGGCGCTCCGCTGGTGACCGGGTCGGCGGCCATCCTGGGCACCTGTCTGGTCGCTGCGGCCGGACTCGCGGGGCTGACCCGCCCGGCGATGCCGACGCGCGGGCGGTTGGTGACCATGCTGCTGGTCGGGGTGGTGCTGATGGCCGCCGGATACAGCGGCGGGCTGGGCTCGCCGGTGGCGCACGCGGTGCAGGCCTTCCTGGACGCCGGCGGCGCCCCGCTGCGCAACGTGCACAAGCTCGGATCGGTGATCAGAATCCCGGTGGTGCTGGGCCTCGCGCAGCTGCTGGGCCGGATACCGCTGCCGGGCAGCGCGCCAATGACGTTGTGGCTGCGCGCCTTTGCGCACCCCGAGCGCGACAAACGGGTGGCGGCGGCGATCGCGGTCGTGACGGCGCTGCTGGTCAGCACGTCGCTGGCGTGGACCGGTCGGCTGGCCCCGCCGGGGACGTTCACCGCGATCCCGCAGTACTGGCATGAGGCCGCCGACTGGCTCACCGAACACAACACCGGCACACCGGCGGCCGGGCGGGTGCTCGTCGTTCCCGGGGCGCCGTTCGCCACCCAGGTGTGGGGCACCAGCCATGACGAGCCGCTGCAGGTGCTGGGCGCCAGCCCGTGGGGGGTGCGCGACTCCATTCCGTTGACCCCACCGCAGACAATCCGCGCCCTCGATTCGGTGCAGCGCCTGTTCGCCGCCGGCCGCCCCTCGGCTGGGCTGGCAGATACCCTTGTCCGGCAAGGTATTTCATATCTGGCGGTGCGCAACGACCTGGACCCCGACACGTCGCGCTCGGCACGCCCCATCCTGGTGCACCGCGCCATCGACGGGTCGCCCGGACTGCGCAAGGTCGCCCAGTTCGGCGCGCCGGTGGGCCCCGGCACCCTGGCCGGTTTCGTCGCGGACAGCGGGCTGCGGCCACGGTATCCGGCGGTCGAGATCTACCGGGTCGGCGGCGATGACGACCCGGGCACACCGTATTTCGTCGACGCCGACCGGATGACCCGGATCGACGGCGGGCCGGAGGCGCTGCTGCGCCTGGACGAACGGCGGCGGCTGCTGGGCCGGCCGCCGCTGGGCCCGGCGCTGCTGAGCGCCGACGCGCGCGCCGCGGGGCTGGCGACGAGCGCCGGGGTGACCATCACCGACACCCCGGTGGCCCGCGAGACGGATTACGGCCGGGTGGACCAACATTCGTCGGCCGTCCGGGCCCCGGGCGACGCGCGGCACACCTTCAA
>NZ_LZLL01000638.1:0-8861 GCF_001669335.1 Mycobacterium sp. 1245852.3
GTGTCGACCACCGTGCCCGGCTTCGGGGTGCTACGCGACGGCCAGAAGTGGGTGGCGCTGGCGATGCCCGGCTACGCGCTGGCGGGCGCCGGCGCGGTGGTGACGCTGCGCCGCCGACTGCGACTCCCTGGGGCCGCCGCCCCGGCGCTGGTCTGCTGCCTGGCGCTGCTGCTGGCGCTACCGGACCTGGGCTGGGGAGTGTTCGGCAAGGTGGCGCCCGTGCGCTATCCGCGCGGCTGGACGGCCGTCGCCGCGGCGGTCAATGCGCAGCCAGGATCGATAGCGGTGTTACCCGCCGGCACCATGCGGCTGTTCTCCTGGTCGGGCGCGGCACCGGTGTTGGATCCGCTGCCCCGCTGGGTGCGCGCCGACGTGCTGAGCACCGGTGACCTGGTGATCTCGGGGACCACCATCGCCGGCGAGGGCGTGCACGCCCGGGCCGTGCAGCAGCTGCTGCTGTCCGGCCCCGACCCGGCGGCGCTGGCCGCGGCCGGCGTGGCCTGGCTGGTGGTCGAATCGGACAGCGCCGGCGACATGGGGTCGGCCGCCCGCACCCTGGGGGCGCTGGCGCCGGTCTATCGGGACCGCGAGATCGCCCTCTACCGGATCGGCGGGCGGACCGCCCCGGTGGCCGCCGGGCAGCGGACCGTGACGGTGATCGCCCATCTGGCGTGGTTGGCGCTGCTGCTGGGCGGGGGCGCCGGCGCGGTGATCGGCGCGTGGCGGCGCCGCACCCGTTCAGCCCGGCCCGGTGACTAGCCCATTGACCGTGCGGCCGGCTTGCACCGCTTCCAGCACGCCGCACATCGCGTCGGCGCTTTGCGTCCAGGAGAATTCGCCACTGCGGGTGTGCGCCTTGGCGCCCAGTTGATCGCGCAGCACCGGATCGGCGAGCAGTTCTTCGAGCCGATCCACCAGCTCGGCGTGGCTGTCCACCAGGATCCCGGTCACCTCGTCGACGATCGAGTCCGACAGGCCGCCCGAGGATCGGTAGCCGATGGTCGGCACCCCATGCTGGGCCGCCTCGACGACGGCCAGGCCCCAGCCCTCCTTGCGGGAGGGCAGCAGATGCACCCAAGCCCCTTGCAGGACATGGTGTTTGGTGAGGTCGTCGACGTGGCCGTGGAAGGTCACCGACGAGCAGATGCCGAGCCGCTGCGCGTGCTCGACGAGCCGGTCGCGCCACCAGCCGTCGCCGACGATGTCCAGGTGCAGACCCGGTATCCGCGGCAACAGCCGCGCGACCGCCTCCAGGGCGTCCTCGATCTGCTTGTGCGGCACCAGCCGCGACAGCACCACCACGCGCGGCGCCGCCGAGCGGGGGCCGGTCAAGGATTGCGCCGGAGCCCGGTCGAGGCCGTTGCGCACCACCGCGATACGGGCGCCGTCGACGCCCAGGGTGACCAGGTCGCGCGCGGACGGCAGCGACACCGTCACGTACTGGTTGTGCCGGTTCACCCGCGGCGACAGCGTCGACTCGACGAACCAGCCGAGCCGGCCGAGCACCGGGCCCGCCACCGGCCACTGCTCGCGGTGGCAGTGGTGCACCAGCACCACCACCCGGCGGCCGTAGATCAGCCGGGCCAAAAAGGGCAGGCCGTTCTGGGTGTCGACGACCACGTCGGGCCGCACCTTGCGCAGCGGGCCGAGCCCCAGCCGGGCCATGGCCATCGCCAGCAACGCCCAGACGTACACCGAATACCGACCGCCGGCGCGGTCGATCCGCACGCCGTCGACCACCTCGCGGCGCGGCGCGCCGCGATAGCGGGCGGTGCGCAACGTGACGGCGATGCCGGAGGCGGCCAACTGCGCGCCGATGCGCTGCAAATAGGCTTCGCTGCCGCCGCCCTGCGGGTGCCCGGTATCGCGCCAGCACAGCAGCAGCACGGAGCGCAAGGAAGACATCGGTCGCCAGCCTAACCGGCGGCGATGCGTGCCGGGCACGTCAGCACATCCGTAGGGTGTGGCCGGTGGGCGCCACCGACCTCTTCGCGCGCCGGGCGACGCTGACCCGCTCGGTGCGGCTGCTGTCGGAGTTTCGTCACGAGCAGTCGGATCCGGCCCGGTTCTACGGCGCCCTGGCGGCCGATACCGCGGCGATGGTGGGCGATCTATGGCGCGGCACCCACGGCGACTCCGCGGCCGGGCGTACGCTGCTGGACGTCGGCGGCGGCCCCGGCTACTTCGCGACGGCCTTCACCGAGGCCGGAATCCGCTATATCGGGGTCGAACCCGACCCCGGCGAGATGCACGCCGGGCCGGCCGCCGCCCGCGGGGCGGCGCCGTGCGTGCGCGCCTCGGGCATGGCGCTGCCCTTCGCCGACGACTCCGTGGACATCTGCCTGTCCTCCAACGTCGCCGAGCACGTGCCGCGGCCCTGGCAGCTCGGCGCCGAGATGCTGCGGGTGACCAAGCCGGGCGGGCTGGCCGTGCTGTCCTACACCGTCTGGCTGGGCCCCTTCGGCGGCCACGAGATGGGCCTGACGCACTACCTGGGCGGTGCCCGGGCCGCCGCGCGCTACACCCGCAAACACGGCCATCCGCCCAAAAACAACTACGGGTCGTCGTTGTTCGAGGTGTCCGCCGCCGACGGCTTGGACTGGGCGATCAGCACCGGCGCCACCCTGGCCGCATTTCCCCGCTACCACCCACGATGGGCGTGGTGGCTGACCTCGGTGCCGCTGCTACGCGAGTTCCTGGTCAGCAATCTCGTGCTGGTCCTGCAACCCCAAGAGTGAAACGTGTTCTCGTTTTGCCCCGGCTTGGGTAGGGTGGCGCCCATGCGCGCCGGCGACGATGCAGCGCGGAGCAATGAGGAGGAGCGGCGCAGATGGCCGAGAGCAAGACCGAATACGACAAGCTTTTCATCGGCGGCAAGTGGACGGAACCGTCCACTTCCGATGTCATCGAGGTGCACTGTCCGGCCACCGGTGAATACGTCGGGAAGGTGCCGCTGGCCGCGGCCGCCGACGTCGACGCCGCGGTCGCCGCGGCGCGCGCGGCCTTCGACAACGGCCCCTGGCCCACCACCCCGCCCAAGGAGCGCGCGGCCGTGATCGCCAACGCGCTCAAGCTGATGGAGGAGCGCAAGGACCAGTTCACCCAGCTGCTCGCAGCCGAGACCGGCCAGCCGCCGACCAGCGTCGAGACCATGCACTGGATGAGCTCGATCGGCGCGCTGAACTTCTTCGCCGGCCCGGCCGTCGACCAGGTCAAGTGGAAAGAGGTCCGCACCGGCGGCTACGGGCAGAGCATCGTGCACCGCGAGCCGATCGGCGTCGTGGGCGCCATCGTCGCGTGGAACGTGCCGCTGTTCCTGGCCGTCAACAAGCTGGGCCCGGCGCTGCTGGCCGGCTGCACGGTGGTGCTCAAGCCGGCCGCCGAAACCCCGCTGAGCGCAAACGCTTTGGCGGAGGCCTTCGCCGAGGCCGGGCTGCCCGAGGGCGTGCTCTCGGTGGTGCCCGGCGGCATCGAGACCGGGCAGGCGCTGACCTCCAACCCGGACGTCGACATCTTCTCCTTCACCGGCAGCTCGGCCGTCGGCAAGGAGATCGGCCGTCGCGCCGCGGACATGCTCAAGCCGTGCACCCTGGAGCTGGGCGGAAAGTCGGCCGCCATCGTGCTCGAGGACGTCGACCTGGCCGCGTCGATCCCGATGCTGGTGTTCTCCGGAATCATGAACACCGGGCAGGCCTGCGTGGCCCAGACCCGCATCCTGGCGCCGCGCTCGCGGTATGACGAAATCGTCGACGCGATAAGCACTTTCGTGCAGGCGCTGCCGGTGGGCCTGCCGTCGGACCCGGCCGCCCAGATCGGCTCGCTGATCTCGGAGAAGCAGCGCGCCCGCGTCGAGGGCTACATCGCCAAGGGCATCGAGGAGGGCGCCCGGCTGGTGACCGGCGGCGGCCGCCCGGAGGGCCTGGACAGCGGATTCTTCGTGCAGCCAACGGTTTTCGCCGACGTCGACAACAAGATGACGATCGCCCAGGAAGAGATCTTCGGGCCGGTGCTGTCGATCATCCCCTATGACACCGAAGAGGACGCGATCAAGATCGCCAACGACTCGGTGTACGGGTTGGCCGGCAGCGTGTGGACCGCCGATGTGCAACACGGCATCGAGGTCTCGGAGAAGATCCGCACCGGGACCTACGCCATCAACTGGTACGCGTTCGACCCGTGCTGCCCGTTCGGCGGTTACAAGAACTCCGGCATTGGCCGCGAGAACGGGCCGGAGGGCGTCGAGCACTTCACCCAGCAAAAGAGCGTGCTGATGCCGATGGGCCACACCATCGAGGGGTGAGCCGTTACCTGCCGAACGTGCACTCAGGGCGTTTTTCTGCCGATTTTTCGCCGTGAGTGCACGTTCGGCGTTCCGGTCTTAGCGCGTCACGAAGCGGGCCTGGCGTGTTCGACGAACGATTACATGCTCGGACAGCGCCGTCAGCATCGCACGATCGAAGGCGCTGCGTTTGTGCGGCCGGTTCAGGCGGACCATGCGCCCATCGCAGCGGAGCTCTAGCCATTATGCAATAGGGCATATTTTTGCGGCCGATATGCATCCGCGGCTGCGGTTCGCGGCCCCGTCCACCCGCCATTTGTGCGGTGTGCGTCACACTTCGCCTGAGAAATTGCTTAATTTACGGATGTCTTATATGGTTCATAGCATAATCTAGGGCCGCACACAGGCCGGGAGAACATCATGTGGATCATCGAGCTCAACGTCGCCGGCTATCAGTACACCCGCGAGATGCCAGACTTGCGGCGCCGCACATTCCGCTTCAGCCCACGTCATATGCACTGGCCGGCGTTGCGCCACTCGCACGCGGCATGACCCGAGCCATGGGAGGTACGCCCACGCCGACTATCGGTGAAGCCGCGCCTGACCAGGCGCGGGCACAACGCGGGGGCACCCGCACGAAGATGCTGGCCAGCGCCGCCGAGGTGATGCGCGAGCGCGGCGCGGCCGGCGTGACCATCGACGCGGTGCTCGCCCGCAGCGGCGCCCCGCGCGGCTCGGTCTACTACCACTTTCCCGACGGCCGCAACCAGATTCTGACCGAAGCGCTGCGCTACTCGGGTGACTCCATCACCGCCATGATCGACGACGCGGCCGGCCGGGGCGCCCGGGTGTTGCTGGCCGAGTTCGTCGGGTTCTGGGAGCGGCTGCTCACCGACGGCGGTTTCACCGCCGGGTGTCCGGTCGTGGCGGCGGCGATCGGCTGTTCGGACGACGACGGTCCCAAGCTCTCCGCCGAAGCGGGCGCCATCCTGGGCCGCTGGTGCACCGCGCTGACCCGCGCGTTCGTCAACGACGGCTTCGACGACGCCGACGCCGCCTCGCTGGCCGTCATGTCCATCGCCGCGCTGGAGGGCGCCATCGTGCTCTCCCGCTCCACCCGCAACGCCGGCCCGCTGCACCAGGTCGGTGAGCAGCTCGAATTCCTGATCAAGGCAAAGGAATTCGTTGCCCGCAACAAGATTCCGGCTAAGCAGGACGCCGCGCGCTGACCCGCTCAGTCGCTGGCCGGTAGCGGCTTGACCTCTTTGAGCTGCAGGGCGGTCTGCCCGATGCTCAGGCTGCCCGCGCCCGGCTTGGTCACCAGCACCTCGGCGCCGGTCTCGTCGACGTAGCGCTTGCCCATCACCGTGCCGTCGGCGAACGCCGGGTCCAATTCGCCCGACCGCTCGCCACCGACCGGCACCATCGGCACTCCACCACACCGCAAGTCGTCCAGGCTGTCGGCGCTTCTGACGACGATCACCTGAGTGTCACACACCTGGCTGGCGAGACGAGTTCCGTTCTTGATCATTGATTTCCGTCCTTGATCGCTTACTGCTGGGCCGGTGCGGCGCGCAATCCGGTGAGGGTCTGGATGATCTCCCGCCGCAAGACCTTGCCGGTCGCGGTGGTGGGCAGCTCGTCGCGAAACACTACCTCGTCGGGAGTGCGCGAACCGCGCAAACTCTTGCGGACGAATTCGCGCAATTCCTCGGGGTCGGGGTCGGTGCCCGCCGCCGGCACCACCACCGCGACGATCGCCTGGCCCCACTGCGGATCCTCGACGCCGACCACCGCGACATCGCGCACCTGCGGGTGCTCGACCAGGACTTCTTCCAGCTCGGCGGGCGCGATGTTCTCCCCGCCGCGGATGATGGTGTCGTCGCTGCGCCCACCGATGAACAGGTAGCCCTCGTCGTCGAGCATGGCGATGTCCTTGGTGGGAAACCAGCCGTTCTCGTCGAGCACCGAGCCGATCCCGGTGTAGCGGCCCGACACCTGCTCGCCGCGCACGAACAGCTCGCCGGTCTCACCCGGCGGCAACACGTTGCCGGCCTCGTCGCGGATCTGCAGCTCGATTCCCGCCACCGCCTGGCCGACCGACCCCAGCCGCCGGGCGGCCTCCGGGGTCGACGCCGCCTGCGCGGCGCGATGGTCGTCGGGCGTCAGCACCGCGATCGTCGAGCTCGTCTCGGTCAGGCCGTAAGCGTTGACGAAGCCCACGTTGGGCAGCAGTTCGAGCGCGCGGCGCACCAGCGGCAGACCGACCTTGGACCCGCCGTAGGCCAGGTTGCGCAGCGACGGCAGCTCGACGGCCGTCCCGTCGCCGTTGTCCAGCACGGTGATGATGCGGTCCAGCATCGTCGGCACCACCGTCGCGGTGGTCACGTTCTCGGCGTTGATCAGCCGAACCCATTCCCGCGCATCGAAATTGGGCAGGTACACCATCTTGCGGCCGGCATACAGATTCGACAGCGCGGCGCTGACCCCGGCGATGTGGTACGGCGGCACGCAGATCAGCGCGGCGTCGGTCTCTTCGGCCGCCCCGAATTCCACCGTTCCGGTGATGTAACTGGTCAGGTTGTTGTGTGAGAGCTCGACGGCCTTGGGCTGCGAGGTGGTGCCGGAGGTAAACAGCACGATCGCCACGGAGTCCGGGTCGGGAAACTCGGCCGCCGGTTCGGCGGTGCGCGCGGCCTCCAGGAAATCGTCGGACACGATCACGCGGTCCGACACATCGCCGACGGCGTCGCGGTAGCGACCGTCGACGATCACCAACGGCTCGGGCAGCCGCTCGATCAGCGCCCGGATGCCGTCGGCGGAGAGCCGGTAGTTGATCGGCGTGAAGGCCACCCCGGCGCGCGCCGCGGCGAAGATCAGCACCGGCAGCATCGCGCCGCCGGTGCCCACATACGCGACGTGCCCGGCGTTCGACGCGGCGATCACCCCCGCGCCACCGTCGGCGAGATCGCTGAGCTGCTGCGTCGTCAGTCGCAGGTCCCCGGACACCACGGCCGTGCGCTCGGCGTTGCCCGACGCGGCCATCTCCAGCAGCAACGAAATGCTCATCCTCGATCTTTCTGGATTCCCGGCCCTTTACAGATCTCGCCTGCAGTGTAACTCAGCCGGGTTGCCCCCCGATCTCGAGCTTGCCGGGCGACGGGCGCCCTGGTCACGGGCGGGTCCGTCGGCGCCCATGACAAGGCCGCGCTTTCCCACCGACTCAGCGACGAGCGGGCGGATCCCAGGCCGAGACTCGCGGGATCCAGCGCGGCACGTTGCTTCGATAGTCGGCGTATTCACCGCCATAGCGCTCGGCGAGATGGGGCTCCTCCCAGAACCGAATTGCGAGCGCCTGGAACGCGAAAAATATTGCGAACCAAAGCAATAACGGAACCGACGCGATGACGGCCGCCTCGCCGAGCAGGATGCACAGCACACCGGTGATCATCGGGTTCCGCACGTGCCGGTACGGGCCCCGCACGACCAGATGGACCGGCTCCCCCATCACGTTGCCCAGCCCAAGCGTCCCCTCGCCCACGCGGTCAAACAGCACGTTCGTCCAGATCATCAGGGCCACGCCGGCGGCGATCAGCAGACAGCCGGCGGTGATCAGCCCGGCCCTCAGCGCGGCGTCCACGTGCGGAGCGTGCACGCCGGCCGGGCCGACGATCAAGGCCGGCACCACGAGCGTCACCGTTACCGGAAACAGCAGGACAGACATCAGGTGCCGCCACCAAAGGCGTCGGCGCGTGCTCGTCACCATGGGAGACCTCCTCGGTCGAATACTTCAACCTCCGTTCAACAACTAACGTACGCCGCGCGTCGGCATTTGCCAACGCTTGTTGAAGTATTCTGGCGCGCATGCCAGAAGCGCGACGCGCGGGCCGGTGGCGCACCGGTCAACTGAACCGACAGCGCATCATCGATGCGGCGCGCGAACGCTTCATGCGCGACGGGTACGAGCGGGCCACCGTCCGAGCGATCGCGGCCGACGCCGGTGTGGACGTCGCGATGGTCTACTACTTTTTCGGCAACAAGGAAGGCCTGTTCACCGCGTCCACGCTGACCGGTCCCGAGCACCCGTTGCACCAGCTGGCCACGCTGCTCGACGACGGGACCGAACGGATCGGCGAAAGGCTGGTTCGGCGCTTCCTCGAGCACTGGGAGGAAGGCGCCGTCTTCGAGCCGTTCCTGACGCTGTGGCGTTCGGCGGCGATCCACCCCGAGGCGCGAAAGGTGTTGCACGACAGCCTTGCCGGCCCGATCGCCAAGCGGGTCGCGACGGAATTCGGGGTGGCCGATGCCGAGCTACGTGTCGAGCTGGTGGCCAGCCACCTGGCCGGCCTGGCTTTCGCGCGCTACCAGCTGAAGATCGAGCCACTCGCGTCGACCCCCGTCGAGGACCTGGTCGCCTGGCTGGGGCCGACTGTGCAGCGCTATCTGACGGCTTAGTACCGCGAGCAGACGCAAAAACCCCCCACACGCCCGGCGTGGGGGGGGTTTTTCGTCTGCTCGCGGGTTAGGTGCCGGTCCACTTCGGCGGGCGCTTCTCGGCGAAGGCGATGGCGCCCGACGTTGG
>NZ_LZLL01000639.1:0-7304 GCF_001669335.1 Mycobacterium sp. 1245852.3
CCGGGCGGTGCTCGCCCAGCAGATGCGCCGTCGCACCGGCGTCGGTGAAACCGCCAAAGGTGTTGGTAGAGCGGGCCGCCCACTCGCCGGTCATCATCAGAGCGGCGGCGCCGACCACCACCACGAAGGCGCCCAGCACGGTGTCCGCGCGTTCGTAGCCCATGAACCGGGGCGTGATGCGCTTGTCGACGACGTTGGACTGCTGAAAGAACAGCTGCCACGGCGCCACGGTGGTGCCGACGATGGCGATGATCAGCAGCACGGCATCCGAGCTGATTCCGCCCGCAATGCCGGGCACGACAAACGACTTCGCCGCCTGTCCCCACTGCGGATGTGACATCAGCAGCATCGGGATCTGCAGCAGCGTGACCGCGATGAAAATGAACATGGCCCGCTCCCATCGACGGAAGCTGCCGCTGGCCATGATCGCCACCAACGCCACCGCCGAGATCGGGACCACAATGTATTTGGAGACGCCGATGTACTCGGCGGCCAGGCTGATGCCGATGAACTCGGTGACGATCGTCAGGAAGTTGAGCAAGAACAGGTCGCCGACGGAAAACCAGCCCCAGCCGCGGCCGAAGCGTTCGTTGATCAGCCGGGCGTGCCCGACCCCGGTGACCGCGCCGAGCCGGACCACCATTTCCTGGTTGACGATGAGCACGGGGATCAGCAGCAGCAATACCCACAGCAGTGAGTAGCCGTAGTCCTGGCCGGCCTGGGCGTAGGTGGCCACCCCGCCCGCGTCGTTGTCGCCGACCATCACGATGATTCCGGGCCCGACGATCGCGAGCAGGGTCAGCAGCCGCGTTTTCCAGGTGCGGGCGTGCTCGGTTTCCCCCACGCTGATGCGCCCGAACGCACCCTCGATGTCACCCAGATGCGCGCTGTCCAGCACCGCGGTGCGCCGGGCATGCGCGGGCTCGGGGCGTTGCGCTGCCTGCGCGTCGGCCCGGGTGGCGTCCTGTTCGCCGGAGCTCACTGCGCGCTTCCTCCCCTCGGCGGCGTGTCACGGTCGTCGGCGGTGGTCTCGCGGATCGGGCGCGGCGCGGGCTCGCGGCGGCGCCAGTCTTCGGGGATGGTCGCCTCCAGCACGTCGTCAACGGTCACCACCCCGAGCAGCCGATCCTGCTCGTCGACGACGGGGATGGAGTAGAGATTGAAATCCGCCATCAGCAGCGCGATGTCGGTCAGGTCGGCGTCGGCGTTGACCCGCACCGGATCGGAATCCATCAGGGCCGCAAGGGATTCGGCGGGATCGACCTGCAACAGGTTGATGACCGAGACGACACCGTCGAGTCGTTTGTCCTCATCGAGCACATGCACCTTGATGAGCGCTTCCGGTTGGATGCTGCGCGACGCGGCGATCAACGCCAACGCCTCGCCCGCGGTGGCGGTGGCCGAACAGGTCACCGAGTCGACATTCATCAGCCCGCCCGCGCTTTCGGGGTTGAACCCCATCAGCGTGATGACCTTGGTGCGCTGCGGGCCGGGCATCAACTCAAGCACACGCCGGCGCCGCGACTGGCGCAGGTCGGCGATCGCGTCGCGGGCATCGTCGGCGCGCATCCGGCCCAGCAGCGCGGCGACCTCGTTGTCCGGCATGCCGTCGAGCAGCCGACTGGCCTTTTCCGGATCCAGCTCCTCGAAGACGTCTGCCTCCAGCTCCGGGTCGCTGTGCACCCGGTCGAGAATCTCGCCGCCCTCGGCCTTGTCCGCTTCTTCGAGAAGATCGGCGATCTCGGCGGCCTTGAGGTCGCCGAACCGGTCCGACAGTCGCCGCACGGCATCCGAGCGTGCGTGGCCGATCAGCGGCTCGAACGCCTTCCAATCGCGAGACGCGTGCCCGCCCGAGTGCTTGATCAGCCCGAACAACCGCGGCGGACGGCGGGTGTCCAGGCGGGTGACCATCCAGCCCTGGCCGGCCTGCTCCAGCTCGATGTCGTAGGCACGCACCAACTCGACGGTGGCCACGTCGATCAGCCGGTGGCCCAACACATCGGTGCGCAACAGCACCTCACCCTCGCGGCGTTCGAACCCGCGAAGGTCAACCTTGTTCTTGGTCAACAGAACTCGATCCGTGGAGTATGCGTCGATGGATTTGTCACCGATGAAGACGCGGCGCCCGCCGACCCCGGCCACGATCCCGGCCACCAGCGGATACTCCTCGGCTCCCCGCAGCCGCACGATCACGTCCTCGACCCGGCCCACCGTTTCCCCGGAGCGGGCCAGCACGGGGGCGCGCAACAGCTGAGAGAGGTGGATCACTGGCTGCCCGGCGCGTGGCTTGGATGCCTTTTCCGATGTGCCCACGTATCCCTCCTCAAGGCGGTACGACCTAACCCGCGGACAACCTACCTCGGAAACTACGTAGTGCGGTGCCATGTACGGCTTCAGATCGGATCACTGGCGCGCAAGCATCATCGTGTGACCGACTCGGCCGCCAGAGCGTACGCCCTCGTCATCGCGGGCTACTACCGCCAATAGGTAAACAGCAGAAGGCCATTCGGATTCGGCGACCGTTTCGGGCGGCTATTGCTTGTCGACTTTTCCCGCGATCTGATTGGCGATGCTGACGCCCGCGTCCCCGACGTCCTTGCGGCACGCGTCGACGTCGATGACGACGTTGTTGCGAACGGTCAGCGCCCGCTGGCAGGGCATGGTCACGCTGTTCCCGTTCGAGGAGATGGTGATGGTCACCGGAGCGCTCAACACTCCGTTGGCGTTGGACACCTGGCCCACCTTCCACTGAAGTTCCGGCTTACCGTCCGCGGCCGGAACGGTGTCCTGGCGGTTGGCGCAGGCGGGCCAGCGCTGAGTCGACGTCGTGAAGAACGCGCTCGCCTGCTCGGGCGACGCAAACAACACCACAAATTGGTATACGTCAGGGCTTTCCAGCTGATCGGCCCCCGCGGGAGCCGGCGCCTGGTCGTGGTAGCCGTACACCGCGGTGCTTCCACTGTCGGCGTAGACCGACGCCAACGCCGCGTGAGTGCTGTATCGGCATTCGGCGGGAAATGTGTAGTCCGAGCGCTGCACCGGGTCTTCCACCAACTTGGTGACCGGTGGGTCGCTCGTCGTCCCGGTGACGCCCAGCACGGTACCGATATCGTTCGGCGAGAGCATCAGGTCGGGCAGTCCGGCCTGCGCCAGGGGAGTCTTCGGCGCGGCCGCCGTGCTGGTGGTCGACGACGAAGCGGCGCCTCCGGCGTTGTCGCCACCGCACCCGGCGATCAGTATTGCGGCGGCGGCAATGGCAACTGCAGCGGTCAGCTGGCTCCTCATGCGCATGGAGCCTACGACAGCGGGGCGGCGTCGCATGTGGATTTGCCGCATATGCGCTCGCGTGCAGGCTCTTACGGCAGCGACGGCCGTTGCGCGCGAAGTCGGCGTCAGAAGCTATGTTCGCTGAATGTCCGCAGTCGAATTCACCTCGGTATCGCCAATCGTCCCCGTCCGAGACCTGGACGTCGCGCTCGACCGGTACCGCCGGCTCGGTTTCGACGCCCGCGCGTACAAGGGCCCGGACCAATACGGATTCGCCGATCGCGGGTCGGTGTCGATCCACCTGACCGAGTGGGCCGAGCACGACCCCTTGCGCACCGCCGCCAGCGTGTACTTCTACGTCAGCGACGCCGATGCCCTCTACGCCCAGTGGGCGGCACTGGAGAACCTCGGCGGTCGCCTGATCGCCCCGCAGGACACACCGTACGGCCTGCGCGAATTCGCCTACGTCGATCCCGACGGCACCGCCCACCGGGTCGGTTCACCCCTGAGCCGACCTCAGGCTGATTCTGTTGCGCGAGAGGGCGTTTCGTCAGGGGACGGGGTGTAGCTGGCCTGGCTGCGGGCCAGCGCCACCGTCGCTGCCCCCATCAGCGCAACCGATAAACCCAAGGCCACCCAGCCGATGTCGTTGGTGCGCAGCGTCTCACCCAGCACGGTGACACCCAGCGCCGATCCGACGATCGGCTCGGCGACGGTGACCGCCGGCAGCGACGCGGTGAGCGGGCCGGCCCGAAACGCCGACTGCTCCCAGGCGGTGGCGGCGATCGCCAGCACCACCCACACGTACAACTCGGGCGTCCGCAACAGCGCCGGGATACCGCGGTCGAGCTGGTCGACCACGCCCTTGGTCAACACCGAAAACAGCCCCACAGCGCGCCGGACATCAGGCCCAGCAACAGTGCGCCGACCGAACCCGGGAACATGCGCGCGCCGATCACGCACAGGGCCAGCGCCGGACCCATGACCAACGCCACGACGGTCCACGTGTGAACCGACCCGCGCGGGGTGCCCTGCTGGGGGTCGCCGACCGTCACCACCACCGCGACGGCGACGGCGAGCAGAACCGCCCAAATCCCTTGCCGCCGTGTGATTCGGCGATGTGCTACCCGTGCGCTGATGAGCAACGCGAACAGCAGCGAGGTCACCAACAGCGCCTGCACCAGCACCACCGAACCCAGGCCCAGGGCGGCGGCCTGGAAGCCGAACCCGGCCGCGGCCACCAGGCTGCCCGTCCACCACTGCCGGTCGCGCAGCAGCCGGCGAAACAGGGCGACGGTGCCGACCGGTTTGTCGGTGACTTGCTGTGCGGAGCGCTGCTGGACGACGTCCCCGGCGCCGACCATCAGGGCGGCCGCGACCGCGAGCAATGCCGCGATGCCCGTCTTGCTCACGCCGGTCTCCTAGCCACTATGGCGGGCCATTCCACTTGTCGCACAATCAACTTCGCATGCAGGGCTGGCCTACGCGGTGCGTCAGCTGTTGCGCCGGATCTTGAGCGCGGTGGTGATCATCGGAATCTGCATCGGCAGCCGGGCCAGGGCGACCAGGCGCATCGGCCACGGCTTGTCCCACCACAGCCGGCACATGTTGACGTTGCCCGGAAAGACCCCGACGAACAACGCCACGGCGGCCAGCGCTGCGGACCGCCGGGTGCTCCGCGGCACCAGCAGCGCCCCGATCGCCAGCTCGGCCACGCCCGACGCGTAGGTATAGAGCCGCGGGCTACCCGGCAGCTCGACCGGAATGATGGAGTCGAAGGGTTTTGGTGCGACGAAGTGCAGGGTGCCGATGCCGAGCAGCATCGCCGCGACACGGTAGGCGAGTTGCTGGGTGGCGTCGCGACCGGCGTGAGGGAGGGTTGTCATGGAGCCATTGTGCCCATAGCGGCGGTGGCTTACCCGCGGTCGGCGTCGGTGAAGCGGATGATGCCACGGATGTTGCGGCCCTCGAGCATGTCGCGATAGCCGTCGTTGATCTGCTCGAGGGTGTATTCCCGCGTCACCATGTCGTCGAGATTGAGCTGCCCCAACTTGTACAGCTCGAGGATCGCGGGGATGTCGTACTGCGGGTTTCCGCCACCAAAGATGCTGCCCTGCAAGCTTTTCTGCAGCAGCGAGAGTCCGGCGAGGTTGAGCGTGACATCGTTGGCCAGCACGCTGGCCATGCCGGTGAGGCAGCACACCCCACCCTTGGCCGTCAGCCCCATCCACGACTCGACGTCTTTGCCCTCCACGTGGCCCACGGTGACGATCACCTTGTGGCACATCAGGCCTCGCGTGGCCTCGGCGATGCAGGCCGCGGCGCTACCCACGTCCGCGAACGCCGCGGTGGCCCCGAACTTGAGCGCCTGTTCGCGCTTCCACTCGTAAGGGTCGACGGCGAATATGCGCCGGGCCCCGGCGATGCGGGCGCCCTGCAGCGCGGCGACGCCGACGCCGCCGATGCCGATGACCGCGACGTCCTCGCCCGGCGAGACCGCCGCGCTGCGCACCGCCGAGCCGTAGCCGGTGGTCACCCCGCAGCCCACCAGGCAGGCCACGTCGAACGGGATCGTCGGATCGATCTTGACTACCGACGTCTGGTGCACCACCACATACGGCGCGAAGGTGCCCAGCAACGACATCGGGATGACTGGGACGACTTGGTGGCCTCTTGCCACTGTGACACGAAACGATCCGTCGGAGACCGACCGCCCCGACAGCAGGCCCATGCCGAGGTCACAGAGGTTGCGCAGTCCGGTCTGGCACGGCGTGCACTTCCCACACGACGGGATGAACGACATGACGACGTGGTCGCCCACGGCCAGGTGTTCGACGCCCTCGCCGATCCCGGTGATGATGCCGGCGCCCTCGTGGCCCCCGAGCACCGGATAGCTCGGGATCGGGAAGTCGCCCGTCATCAAATGGTGGTCGGAGTGGCACAGACCGGCCGTCTCCAACTGGACGGTCACCTCGCCGCGGCGGGGATCGCCGATTTCGATCTCTTCGACCGACCATGGCTCGTTCAGTTCCCAGACCAGCGCACCTTTGGTCTTCAACGGTTGGCCTCCGTTTTTACCCGAACCGCTTAATTGTTAGCGCCGTCACACGAGCCCGGCCCACTGAACTTAGACCATTACTATTGTCTATACAGTATTTGATACGATTCGCGGCGTCTGACCGCCCACAACAACGAGGTTGAGAACATGGGAACACCCGTCATTGTCGGAGCCGTCCGGACCGCTATCGGCCGATCGTTCAAGGGGACGCTGGTTAACACCCCGCCCGAGACACTGATCACCGCCGTGCTGCCCGAGGTGGTCCGCAGATCGGGCGTCGATCCCGCCGACATCGACGACATCATCTTCGCCGAATCCCATTACGGCGGTGGCGATCTCGCCCGTTACGCGGCGACCGCGACGGGCCTAGACCACGTTCCCGGGCAATCGGTCAACCGGCACTGCGCGGGCAGCCTTACCGCCATCGGCAACGCCGCGGCGCAGATCGGCTCGGGCATGGAACGGGCGCTCATCGCCGGCGGGGTGCAGTCGCTGTCGATGACGCCGCTGACCAACTGGCGGATCCCCGGCCCCGAGCTGAAGTTCGAGGAGCGCTGGATGCCTCCTACGCACGTGGAGACGCCCGACGCGCCCGCCAAGGACATGTCCATCACGGTCGGCTGGAACACCGCGCAGGCGGTCGGCATCACGCGCGAGGAGATGGACGCCTGGGCGGCCCGCTCGCATCAGCGCGCCGTTGCCGCCCAGGACGCCGGCAAGTTCGCCGACGAGATCCTGCCGCTGAAGATCACCCAGTTCGATGGCTCGGTCACCGAGTTCGCCGTCGACGAGCACCCGCGCCGCGACACCACCATCGAGAAGCTCGCCGGCCTGAAGGTGCTGCACCCCGAGATCGAGGGTTTCTCGATCACGGCGGGCAACAGCAGCGGCACCAACGACGCCGCGGCCGCGGTCGCGCTCGTCGACAGCGACTACGCCAAAGCCAACAAGCTCAACGTGATGGGCACCGTCAAGGCCT
>NZ_LZLL01000640.1:0-13663 GCF_001669335.1 Mycobacterium sp. 1245852.3
GGTCGCCGACCTGCTGGCCCGCCTGCAGGTGCAGCCCTCCGAAGGAGGCCGGCGCCGCCGCCGCGAGGGCTGAGCTGGGAGCTTCCTCACATTGGGTAACGCCTGGTAATCGACTACAGTCGTACTGACCGAACGGTACCCACCAGGTGGGACCGGAACGAAACAAGATTCTGTGAGGTCGTCTGCGATGGTGCAGTTCGACGGTCTGCGCCCGGCTCGGCTCAAGGTGGGAATCATCTCGGCCGGCCGGGTCGGCACCGCCCTCGGTGTCGCGCTGGAGCGCGCGGACCACGTCGTGGTGGCGTGTAGCGCCATCTCGCGTGCGTCCCGGCAGCGCGCCGAGCGCCGGCTGCCCGACACCCCGGTGGCGGCGCCGCCGGAGGTGGCCGCCGGTGCCGAGCTGTTGCTGCTCGCGGTGCCCGACAGCGAGCTCGCCGGGCTGGTGTCCGGGCTGGCGGCGACGTCGGCGGTGCGGCCCGGAACCATCGTGGTCCACACGTCCGGCGCCAACGGGATCGGCATTCTCGAGCCGCTGGCCCGGGACGGCTGCATCCCGCTGGCGATCCACCCGGCGATGACCTTCACCGGCTCCGACGAGGACATCAGCCGGCTGGCGGATTCCTGCTTCGGCGTCACCGCGGCCGACGAGGTCGGCTACGCGATCGGGCAATCGCTGGTCCTGGAGATGGGCGGGGAACCGTTCTGCGTGGCCGAGGATGCGCGCGTTCTGTACCACGCCGCGCTGGCCCATGCCGGCAACCACATCGTGACCGTGGTCGCCGACGCGCTCGACGCGCTGCGCGCCGCCCTGCGCGGCAGTGAACTGCTCGGCCAACAGACGGTCGACGACCAGCCGGGCGGCATCGCCGAACGCATCATCGGGCCGCTGGCCCGGGCCGCGCTGGACAACACCCTGCAGCGCGGGCAGGCCGCGCTGACCGGCCCGGTCGCCCGTGGCGACGCGGCCGCGGTCGCCGGGCATCTGGCCGCGCTGACCGAGGTCTCCCCGGAACTGGCGCAGGCCTACCGGGTGAACGCCCTGCGGACCGCCCAGCGCGCGCATGCCCCCCGCGACGTCGTGGAGGTGCTCTCGCCATGAGCCCCGGCAGGCCGCCCGCCTTCACGGCGGGTGAACTCAACGTCTATTCCGCCCCGCGCGATGTCACCGAGGTCAGCCGGGCCCTGCGCCACACCGGGCGCCGGGTCATGCTGGTGCCCACCATGGGCGCGCTGCACGACGGGCACCTGGCGTTGGTGCGCGCGGCCAAACGGGTGCCCGGTGCGGTGGTGGTCGTATCGATCTTCGTCAACCCGCTGCAGTTCGGCGCCGGCGAGGACCTCGACGCCTACCCGCGGACCCTGGATGACGACGTCGCCCTACTGCGTGCCGAGGGCATCGAAATCGTCTTCGCCCCAACGGCCGCCGCGATGTATGCCGATGGGCTACGCACCACCGTGCAGCCCGGACCGCTGGCCGCCGAGCTCGAGGGCGGGGCGCGGCCCACCCATTTCGCGGGCGTGCTGACCGTGGTGTGCAAGCTGCTGCAGATCGTGCGCCCGGACCGGATCTTCTTCGGCGAGAAGGACTATCAGCAGCTGGTGATGATCCGCCAGATGGTCGCCGACCTCAACATCGACACGCAGGTCGTGGGGGTGCCGACGGTCCGGGAGTCCGACGGCCTGGCGATGTCGTCGCGCAACCGCTACCTAAACCCCACCCAACGCGAACTGGCCGTGACGCTTTCGGCGGCGCTGACCGCCGGTGCGCACGCCGCGCACCACGGCGGTGCGGCCGCACTGGCCGCGGCCCGCGCGGTGCTCGACGCCGTGCCCGACCTCACCGTGGACTACCTGGAGCTGCGCGACGCCGGCCTGGGCCCGACGCCCGCCCACGGCTCGGCCCGGCTGCTGGTCGCGGCCCGGCTGGGCACCACCAGGCTGTTGGACAACATCGAACTGCAGATCGAAACACCCGCCGGCACCGCTGGGCCGGACGGACACTACGCCCAATCACCTTGGAGGAATTGATGCTACGGACGATGCTCAAGTCGAAGATCCACCGGGCCACGGTCACGCAGGCCGACCTGCACTACGTCGGCTCGGTGACCATCGACGCCGATCTGATGGACGCCGCGGACCTGCTCGAGGGCGAACAGGTGACCATCGTCGACATCGACAACGGCGCCCGGCTGGTCACCTATGCGATCACGGGCGAACGCGGCAGCGGGGTGATTGGAATCAACGGTGCCGCAGCGCATCTCGTGCACCCGGGCGACCTGGTTATTCTGATCGCTTACGGCACCATGGAAGAGGCCGAGGCGCGGGTGTACCAGCCGCGGATCGTCTTCGTCGACGCCGACAACAAGCCGATCGACCTCGGCCACGATCCGGCGTTCGTGCCCGCTGACGCGGCCGAGCTGCTGGATCCCCGGATCGTTGCGCGGTAGCCGTGCTGCTGGCGATCGACGTCCGTAACACCCACACCGTAGTCGGGCTGATCTCGGGATCCAAAGAGCACGCAAAGGTCGTGCAGCAGTGGCGGATTCGCACCGAAGCCGAGATCACCGCCGACGAACTGGCGCTGACGATCGACGGACTCATCGGCGACGACTCCGAACGGCTCACCGGAGCCGCGGCGCTGTCGACCGTCCCCTCGGTGCTGCACGAGGTGCGGCTGATGCTCGACCAGTACTGGCCGTCGGTGCCCCACGTGTTGATCGAACCCGGGGTGCGTACCGGCATCCCGCTGCTGGTCGACAACCCCAAGGAAGTCGGCGCCGACCGAATCGTCAACTGCCTGGCCGCCTTTCATCGCTTCAACAGCCCGGCCATCGTCATCGACTTCGGATCCTCGATCTGTGTGGACGTCGTGTCGGCCAAGGGCGAATTCCTCGGTGGGGCGATCGCGCCCGGATTGCAGGTGTCCTCCGACGCCGCCGCGGCCCGCTCGGCGGCGCTGCGCCGGGTGGAGCTGACCCGGCCCCGTTCGGTGGTCGGCAAGAACACCGTCGAGTGCATGCAGGCCGGTGCGGTGTTCGGGTTCGCCGGGCTGGTGGACGGTCTGGTCGGGCGGATTCGCGAGGATGTGGAGGGCTTTGCCGGCGACGACGTCGCGATCGTCGCCACGGGCCACACCGCGCCGCTGCTGCTGCCCGAACTGCAGACGGTCAGCCACTACGAGAAGCACCTGACGCTGGACGGCCTGCGGCTGATCTTCGAACGCAACCGCGACGCCCAGCGCGGCCGGCTCAAGACCGCACGCTGACGGCACCGCGCCCTCAAAGCCCGGTCCTTTAAGCTGGCACGTCGTGAGTGCCGACGACCTAGACATTCCCGAGCAGTACCGCATCCGCCGGGATAAGCGCGCTCGGCTGCTCGCCGAAGGCCACGACCCCTACCCGGTCGCCGTCGAACGCACCCACACGCTGGCGCAAGTCCGCGCCGCCCACCCCGACCTGCCGGTGGACACCGCGACCGACGACGTCGTCGGCGTCGCCGGCCGGGTGATCTTTGCCCGCAACTCCGGCAAACTCTGCTTCGCCACACTGCAGGAGGGCGACGGAACCAGCCTGCAGGTGATGATCAGCCTCGACAAGGTCGGCCGGCAATCCCTGGACGCGTGGAAGGCCGACGTCGACCTGGGCGACATCGTCTACGTGCACGGCAACGTGATCAGCTCACGGCGCGGCGAATTGTCCGTGCTGGCCGACTCCTGGCAGATGGCGTCCAAGTCGTTGCGTCCGCTGCCCGTCGCGCACAAGGACATGAGCGAAGAGGCGCGGGTCCGGCAGCGCTACGTCGACCTGATCGTGCGCCCGCAGACCCGCACGGTGGCCCGGCAGCGGATCGCCGTCATCCGCGCGATCCGCAACGCGCTGGACCGGCGCGGGTTTCTCGAAGTCGAAACCCCAATGTTGCAGACGCTGGCCGGTGGCGCGGCGGCGCGGCCCTTCATCACGCATTCCAATGCGCTCGACATCGATCTCTACTTGAGGATCGCACCGGAACTGTTCCTCAAGCGGTGCGTCGTCGGCGGTTTCGACAGAGTTTTCGAACTTAATCGCGTGTTCAGAAACGAAGGTGCGGATTCAACGCATTCTCCGGAATTCTCCATGCTGGAGACCTACCAGGCGTACGGCACCTATGACGATTCGGCAGTAGTGACGCGCGAGCTTATTCAAGAGGTGGCCGATGAGGCGATCGGAACCCGACAACTCCCGCTGCCCGACGGCAGTGTCTACGACATAGACGGAGAATGGGCTTCCATAGAAATGTACCCGTCGTTGTCCGCGGCACTCGGTGACGAGATCACGCCGGGGACCTCCGTCGAAGAACTGCTCGGCATCGCCGACCGGCTCGGCGTCGAGATCCCCCGCGACCGGGGTTACGGGCACGGAAAAATCGTCGAGGAACTCTGGGAGCACACGGTGGGCAACGACCTCGTCGCCCCGACGTTTGTGCGGGATTTCCCGGTCGAGACAACGCCTTTGACGCGCCAGCACCGCAGCATCGCGGGCGTCACCGAGAAGTGGGACCTATATGTGCGTGGCGTCGAGTTGGCCACCGGGTACTCCGAGCTGAACGATCCGGTCGTGCAGCGCGAGAGGTTCGCCGCGCAAGCGCGTGCTGCCGCCGCGGGCGACGACGAAGCCATGGTGCTCGACGAGGATTTCCTCGCCGCACTCGAGTACGCGATGCCCCCATGCACGGGAACGGGAATGGGTATCGACAGGTTGTTGATGACATTGACCGGTCTGTCAATTCGAGAGACAGTTTTGTTCCCGATTGTTCGGCCGCAGTCGTAGGTCAAAGTTTCAACTGTGCGGCTTCCGTACAGATTGAGTATGCTTCGCTGTTATGGCAGATTGGTGACCGGGGAGGTCCGATCCAATCTGCTCAGTATCCGCACAGGACGAAATGCGAGGGTAAGCCAATGGCAAAAAAAGTGACCGTCACCTTGGTCGATGATTTCGACGGTGCCGGCGCGGCCGACGAAACGGTGGAATTCGGGCTTGACGGGGTGACCTACGAGATTGATCTTTCGTCCAAGAATGCCGCGAAACTGCGCGGCGATCTCAAGCAATGGGTGGAGGCCGGCCGACGCGTCGGCGGCCGCCGGCGCGGGCGTTCCGGCTCGGGCCGCGGGCGCGGCGCGATCGACCGCGAGCAGAGCGCGGCCATCCGCGACTGGGCTCGCCGCAACGGGCACAACGTGTCGACGCGCGGGCGCATCCCGGCCGACGTGATCGACGCATTCCACGCGGCGACGTAGCAGCCGTACCGACCGGCGCCCGGGCCTTCGAGCCTGGGCGCCGGTTTGTCATTTCGCTGGGCGCGAAACAATAGTCGGGCGGCTTGGGAAACGAATTGGAAGTGCGCGACGTTTCTTCAGTTACGGCGCGCAACGCCGCAGGCAGTCGCAGGTGAGATCGGCCCTGGAAAGGGCGCCGGAAGACCGGGCGGCTCCGCAGCGAAGAAGGCGCCGGCAAGGTTAGGCCCGCCGGCAAGCCGACCATTACAGTGGAGGCAGGTACGCGATTCCGGCCACAGGAGACCGGCAGGATTGCTCGAACGGCCGCTAACTAGTTTGTACCGATGTTGAGGGAGAGCAGGTAACCCGATGTTTGAAAGATTCACCGACCGAGCACGGCGGGTCGTCGTCTTGGCGCAAGAAGAAGCCCGGATGCTCAACCACAACTACATCGGCACCGAGCACATCCTGCTGGGTTTGATCCACGAAGGTGAAGGCGTCGCGGCGAAGTCGCTGGAGTCGCTGGGCATCTCGCTCGAGGGCGTCCGCAGCCAGGTCGAGGAGATCATCGGCCAGGGCCAGCAGGCCCCGTCCGGGCACATCCCGTTCACCCCGCGCGCCAAGAAGGTTCTGGAGCTGAGCCTGCGGGAGGCGCTGCAGCTTGGCCACAACTACATCGGCACCGAGCACATTTTGCTGGGGCTGATCCGCGAGGGCGAGGGCGTGGCCGCGCAGGTGCTGGTGAAGCTCGGCGCCGAACTGACCCGGGTGCGCCAGCAGGTGATCCAGCTGCTGAGCGGCTACCAGGGCAAGGAAGCCGCGGAGGCCGGCACCGGTGGCCGCGGCGGCGAATCCGGCAGCCCGTCCACGTCGTTGGTGCTCGACCAGTTCGGCCGCAACCTGACCGCCGCCGCGATGGAGGGCAAGCTCGACCCGGTCATCGGCCGCGAGAAGGAAATCGAGCGGGTGATGCAGGTGCTGAGCCGGCGCACCAAGAACAACCCGGTGCTGATCGGCGAGCCGGGCGTCGGTAAGACCGCCGTCGTCGAGGGCCTGGCGCAGGCGATCGTGCACGGCCAGGTCCCGGAGACCCTGAAGGACAAGCAGCTCTACACCCTCGACCTGGGTTCGCTGGTGGCCGGCAGCCGCTACCGCGGTGACTTCGAGGAGCGCCTGAAGAAGGTGCTCAAGGAGATCAACACCCGCGGCGACATCATCCTGTTCATCGACGAGCTGCACACCCTGGTGGGTGCCGGCGCCGCCGAGGGCGCGATCGACGCCGCGAGCATCCTCAAGCCCAAGCTGGCCCGCGGCGAGCTGCAGACCATCGGCGCCACCACGCTCGACGAGTACCGCAAGTACATCGAGAAGGACGCCGCCCTGGAGCGCCGCTTCCAGCCCGTGCAGGTGGGTGAGCCGACCGTCGAGCACACCATCGAGATCCTCAAGGGTCTGCGCGACCGTTACGAGGCGCATCACCGGGTGTCGATCACCGACGGCGCGATGGTGGCCGCGGCCACCCTGGCCGACCGGTACATCAACGACCGGTTCCTGCCCGACAAGGCGATCGACCTGATCGACGAGGCCGGGGCGCGGATGCGGATCCGCCGGATGACCGCGCCGCCAGACCTGCGCGAGTTCGACGAGAAGATCGCCGAGGCGCGCCGGGAGAAGGAATCGGCGATCGACGCCCAGGACTTCGAGAAGGCCGCGAGCCTGCGCGACCGCGAGAAGCAACTGGTGGGCCAGCGCGCCGAGCGCGAAAAGCAGTGGCGCTCGGGCGATCTCGACGTGGTCGCCGAGGTCGACGACGAGCAGATCGCCGAGGTGCTGGGCAACTGGACCGGCATCCCGGTGTTCAAGCTCACCGAGGCCGAGACCACCCGCCTGCTGCGCATGGAGGATGAGCTGCACAAGCGGATCATCGGCCAGGAGGACGCCGTCAAGGCCGTCTCCAAGGCGATCCGCCGCACCCGGGCCGGGCTGAAAGACCCCAAGCGCCCGTCGGGTTCGTTCATCTTCGCCGGCCCGTCCGGTGTCGGTAAGACCGAGCTGTCCAAGGCGCTGGCCAACTTCCTGTTCGGCGACGACGACGCGCTCATCCAGATCGACATGGGTGAGTTCCACGACCGGTTCACCGCGTCGCGGTTGTTCGGCGCCCCGCCGGGATACGTCGGCTACGAGGAGGGCGGCCAGCTCACCGAGAAGGTGCGGCGCAAGCCGTTCTCGGTGGTGCTGTTCGACGAGATCGAGAAGGCCCACCAGGAGATCTACAACAGCCTGTTGCAGGTCCTCGAGGACGGCCGGCTCACCGACGGTCAGGGCCGCACGGTCGACTTCAAGAACACCGTGCTGATCTTCACCTCGAACCTCGGCACCGGCGACATCTCCAAGCCGGTGGGCCTGGGCTTCACCCAGGGTGGCGGTGAGAACAACTACGAGCGGATGAAGCAGAAGGTCAACGACGAGCTGAAGAAGCACTTCCGCCCGGAGTTCCTCAACCGCATCGACGACATCATCGTCTTCCACCAGCTGACCAAGGACGAGATCATCAAGATGGTCGACCTGATGATCAACCGCGTCGCGACCCAGCTCAAGAGCAAGGACATGGCCCTCGAGCTGACGGACAAGGCCAAGGCGTTGCTGGCCAAGCGTGGCTTCGACCCGGTGCTGGGTGCCCGCCCGCTGCGGCGCACCATCCAGCGCGAGATCGAGGACCAGCTGTCGGAGAAGATCCTCTTCGAGGAGGTCGGTCCGGGCCAGGTCGTCACGGTCGACGTCGACGACTGGGACGGCGAAAGCGCCGGCGAGGACGCAAAGTTCACCTTCACCGGCACCCGCAAGCCGCCGGCCGAGCCGGACCTGGCCAAGGCGGGGGCGCACAGCGCCGCGGACCCGGGGCCGGACGCGCAGTAGCAGTCAACAGAAAACGGGCGGTAACTCCTAGCGGACTACCGCCCGTTTTCGCTGCGCCCTACACTGACCGTTGTCATCGACGTGTCACGGAATCTGGTGAAAGTCCAGAACGGTCGCGCCACTGTCCACAGTCAGACCCGAGACTCGTCACACCCAGCGGGGACGCGTTATCCCCAGAAGGAGCCGATTGTGTCCCACCCGCAGCTCACCGGCAGCCGCACCCGATCGATCGATCTTTCGGCGGCGAGCACCGCGCTCTGGCTGGCGGCGACCGTCTTCCTCGCGCTGCTGGCGCTGTACTTCGTCGGCGTCGACCAGGGGGCGGTGTCGTTGTTCGGCAGCGACTCGCACGTGCACGAGTTCGTGCACGATGCGCGGCACCTGCTCGGCTTCCCCTGCCACTGACCCGATCTCGTGGAGAAACGCCTGATCGCGGGCGGTCTGTTGGCGGGTGCCGTCGGCGCGGTGCTTGCGTTCGTCTTCGCCCGCCTGTGCGCCGAGCCCGTCATCGGCCGCGCAATCGCTTTTGAAGACGGCCGCACCGACGCCGAGAATGCGCACGGCGTGCACGAGCACGGCGCCGAGTTGTTCACCCGCGGTGTGCAGTCGGGCCCCGGGCTCGGCTTCGGTGTGCTGATCTTCGGCCTCGCCATGGGCGCGCTGTTCGCCGTGCTGTTCAGCGTGGTCTATGCGCGCACGGAAACCGCTCGGCCGCAAGCGCTTTCGCTGCTGCTGGCGGCCGGCGCGTTCGGGGCGGTGTACCTGGTGCCGTTCGTGAAGTATCCGCCGAATCCGCCGGCGGTCGGACAGGCCGACACCATCGGGGCGCGCACCGGCTGGTACCTGGTGATGGTGGCGGTTTCGGTGGCGCTGGCGATCGGCGCCGTATGGCTGGCGCGGCGCCTCGCCGCGCGGTTCGGCGGGTGGAACGCCGGCCTGCTGGCGGCTGCGGCGTATCTGGTGGCCGTCGTCGTGGCGGCGGTGGCGCTGCCGAGCGTGGACGAGACTCCCGAGCCGCTGCGCGACGCCGCGGGGACCATCGTCTATCCGGGATTTCCCGCCGACGTGCTCTACGAGTTCCGGCTGCTGTCGCTGGCCACCCAGCTGGTGTTGTGGGCGGCAATCGGGCTGGTCTTCGCGGCGATCAGCGGGCGCCTGCTCGGCGCGCGGACGAAGCAGGAGCCGAGCATCGCGGCGTGACCGACGTGCTCCGGCTGACCCTGGTGTCGCATGGCATGACCGATGCCATGGCCGACAAGCGTTTTCCCGCCGACGAGCCGCTGAACGCGATCGGCCGCCGCGAGGTCGAAGCGGTGGGCGGCCTCGTCGCCGCCGCGCCGCGGCAGCTGGTCGCGCCCGAGCGGCGCACCGGGCAGACCGCGAAACTGCTTGGGCTGCACGCCGAAACCGAGCCACGGTTGGCCGATCTCGACTGCGGACGCTGGCGTGGAGCGGCGCTTGCGGCCGTGCCGCCCACCGAACTCGAGGTGTGGCTGAGCCGGCCGGGCGCCGCGCCGCACGGCGGTGAATCGATCGCCGACCTGATCTCGCGGATGTCGCACTGGTTGGAGTCGTTGATCCCCAACCCATTACGGACGGTAGCGGTGACCCATCCGGCGGTGATCCGCGCGGCGGTCGTGGCGGCGTTGGACGCCGACCCGGCGTCGTTTTGGCGCATCGACGTGGCGCCGGCCGGGCGCATCGTCATGCATTTCCGGGACGGCCGTTGGACGCTGCGGTTGTGAGAGTCAGCGCGGGGCGATCAACGCGAAGGCCTGTTTGGCGATCTTGAGCATCCAGCTGGTCACGGTGGGCCCGTGATCGCGCGGCCAGTTCAGCTGGAAGCTCACCACCCACGGCTGCTGCCTCTTGTCGACGGCATACCAGCTGAACGTCAAATCACCCGGCAGGCCACCGGCTTTCGCGCCGATGTACGGCCAGACGTTGTGGTCGAGCTGGATACCCGCGACCGCGGACAGGATCTCGCGCACCGGTGCGGCCTTGCCGACCGCGTCGGCCTGCAGCGCCGCGTGAACCCGGCAGATGTCCTCGGCGTTGCCGTACCACTCGGCGCCGTAGGAGGACGCCGGCGAGTGCGCGCGCATCGGGTCAGGGTCATACGGCGTCGAATTCGCCTGCTCGAGCAGCTGACCGCGGACCTGTGGCGACCCGTGCTCCCACTGGCTGCGCAGGTCGGGCCTGCCCCAGCCGACGGAGAACAGCTCGTACATGGTGGGGAACGGGGTCATGCTGGCCGGGTCGTGATGGCCGGCCGTGGCGAGCGCTTGCTCGATCGCGTGCGTGCCCAGCCGCCCGATCAGCAAGTCGGTGGCCATGTTGTCACTGGTGGCGATCATCTTCTCGGCGGCGGTGCGCACCGAAACATGCGCTCCGGCAGGCAATGCCAATCCCGACGAGCCCACGGCCCGGCTCTTTTCGGTCACGGTCAACTGGTCGTCCCAGGACACCGTGCCGTCCTTGATCGCGCCCGCCAGCGCGTGCAACACGTAGAGCTTGAAAATGGATGCCAGCGGCAAAGATTGGTGCGTGTTGGTGCCCGCCACCGGCTCGCAGCGCCCGTCGTCGACCTTGGCGACCTGATAGGAGTAGCGCGCACCGGTCTTGCTCAGCACCGCGTCGATGTCGTGCCACGAGTTGATGGTCGGTGCCTGGGTGTCGAGGTCGAAATGATCCACATAACCGCCGTCGTCGGTGTGGATCCGGATGTCTTGCCGGGCACCGTAGGACGACGTCAGGTGCAGGGTCGCCACGCTCGCGCCCAGGTCGACGCCGTCGAGGGTGAACGGACGGTCCCACCACAGCGCCTCCATGGTGGTCTCCACCGACTCGACCTTGTCGGGTGCGGCGAGGGTGCCGACCCCGACCGGGCCGATGGGCCAGTCGGAGTTGAGCATGTCCAGCGTCTGCTGGGCCCGGACGCCGGGTGGGGTCCGGGTGTCGATCTGCCGCCCCGGATTGGCCGCGTTGGCCTGCGGGGACGGATTGGGGGCGCAACCGGGCGCCAGTGTCACTACCAGTGCGGCGGCCGCGCTCGCCGTCAATGCGCGGCGCCGCGCCGATAAGCCGCTAGCCAGCCTGCTTGTTGCCGGCAACGTCCATCACAACCTCGAATTCCAGCAGCGAGGCCCCGGTGGCCACCGGCTTCGCCCGCTCCCCGGAGTGCGCTTCGATGGCGGGCCCCTGCGCCCAGGCCTGGAATGCCTCTTCGGACTCCCACTGGGTCACCACGAAGTAGCGGTTCTCGCCCTTGATCGGGCGGAGCAGCTGAAAGCCGAGGAAGCCGGGCTGGTTGTCGACGGCGTGCGCCCGGTGGGCGAACCGCTTCTCCAGCTCCGGGCCGGCGTCGGCGGGTACTTCGATTGCGTTGATCTTCACCACTGGCGACATGCCGCTAGGCTACCCCGCCCATCCCGGTGCCGGGGCCCTGGGCGGTGCACGCAAGATGGTGCTATGCCCAGCGATCTGTTGACTTGCCACGGGGGAGAGGGCGACCCGCTGGTGCTGGTGCACGGCCTGATGGGACGGGGAACCACCTGGCCGCGCCAGCTGCCGTGGCTGACCGGGCTGGGCACCGTCTACACCTACGACGCGTTGTGGCACCGGGGCCGCGACGTCGACGATCCGCACCCGATCAGCACCGAACGGTTCGTGGCCGATCTGGCCGACGCGGTGAGCACGCTGGCCGGCCCGGTGCGGATGGTCGGGCATTCGATGGGCGCCCTGCACTCGTGGTGTTTGGCCGCCGAACACCCGGAACTGGTGTCCGCCCTGGTGATCGAGGACATGGCGCCGGACTTCCGTGGCCGTACCACCGGCCCCTGGGAACCGTGGCTGCATGCCCTCCCGGTCGAATTCGATTCCGCCGAGCGGGTTTTCGCCGAATTCGGCCCCGTCGCGGGCCAGTATTTCCTGGAGGCCTTCGATCGCACCGAAACCGGTTGGCGGCTGCATGGTCACACCGCGCGCTGGATCGAGATCGCCGCGGAATGGGGCACCCGCGACTACTGGGCACAGTGGCGCGCGGTGCGCGCCCCCGCGCTGCTCATCGAGGCCGACAACTCCGTCACCCCGCCGGGCCAGATGCAAGAGATGGCGGAAATATCAAGCGGTGCAACATATTTGAAGGCCCCGCAGGCCGGTCACCTGATCCACGACGAAGCGCCGCAGCTGTACCGCCAGGCCGTCGAGTCATTCCTCGCCGGCTAGGGCGAAGCGCCCGTCGCGCGTCTGCGTCACCAGCCCGTCGGCCAGCAGCGAATACAGCGCCCGGTCGCGCTGCGCGGTGTCGGTCAGCCACGCCACATCCAACTCGGCTCGGGTCACCGGAGAATCGTTGGCGCGCAACACATCCATCAACCGACCGCGGACCTGGCGGTCGGTTCCGGCGTAGGTCTGGACGCGACGGGCCGGCCCCTGCGCGGGCGGATAACCGGCGCTTCGCCACCCGCAGCTGCCCAGCGGGCACAGGCCGCAACGCGGCGCGCGCGCCGTACACACCGTCGCGCCCAGCTCCATCAGCGCCACGGAGAACCTCGGTGCCGTGGCGTCGGCGGGCAGCAGCGCCGACACGTCGGCGTGGTCGCGCGTCGCGGACGGCGCGCCCGCGTCGGCCAGGCCGTGCACCACCCGCGCCACCACCCGGCGAACGTTGGTGTCCACCACCGGAACCGGCTGCTGGTAGGCGAAGCAGGCGATCGCCCGGGCGGTGTAACTGCCGACACCGGGCAGCGTCAGCAAGGTCTCGACGTCCTCGGGAACCTCGTCGCCGTAGTCGCGGGCGATCACGATCGCGCACTCGTGTAACCGCTTGGCCCGCCGCGGGTAACCCAGCTTGCCCCACGCGCGCAGCACGTCGGCCGCGCTGCCCGCGGCCGTGGCCGACGCGGTGGGCCAGCGTTGCACCCAGTCCGTCCAGATCGGCAACACCCGCGCCACCGGCGTCTGCTGCAGCATGAATTCGCTGACCAGAATCTGCCAGGCGCTCACCCCCGGCTCGCGCCACGGCAGATCGCGGCGCGCGATGTCGTACCACCCCAGAAGTTCATTCGCCGGGATTGGAGGTCGGCTAGTCACGGGCAACCGCGGCACAGCACAATGTGTGCCATGCCCAACACCACTCCGGCAACAGCATGGAAAACACTCAAAGAGGGTAACGAGCGATTCGTCGCCGGCCGCCCCGAGCATCCGAACCAAAGCGTCGAGCGTCGCGCGAGTCTGGCCTCCGGCCAGCAGCCGATCGCGGCCGTGTTCGCCTGTGCGGACAGCCGGGTGGCCGCCGAGCTGCTCTTCGACCAGGGACTGGGCGACATCTTCGTGGTTCGCACCGCCGGGCAGGCGATCGACACGGCGGTATTGGGCTCCATCGAGTACGCCGTCGCGGTGCTCGACGTTCCGCTCGTCGTCGTCGTCGGCCATTCCGGCTGCGGCGCGGTCAAGGCGGCCGTGGGGGCGATCGATGACGGCGCGGTGCCCGGC